>NZ_JADGFW010000004.1:0-233773 GCF_016613355.1 Psychrobacter sp. M9-54-1
TGTATATGTTTTATTTAACTGTTTGCAACCCTTATTCAGCAAAGCTCTTGAAAGTAAGAGTGGTATTCAGTTTATTAGCTTACTGTTTTTTATATGGTTCGGCATACTCACATGGCAAATTATCGTTGCTGTTAAACGAAACACACAACATTAAATAAGATTGGGATAGCTTCATGAACCTTACCGTCGGACAACGCGCGCCTTTAAGCAACCTTGCTATTGACGATACCGCACCAATCACGCTTAAGTTTACTCGTCAAAGCCCAATAGAGATGGATATTAGCTGCTTTGCTTTAGACGCAGCAGGCAAACTGATCAATGATGATTATATGGTGTTTTATAATCATCCGACCTTACAATATAATTAGTTGACGAAAAATGAATGAGCATTGATATTAACTAGGTAGCTGTGTAAGCAGTAGAGCTAATTATGAAAACTGATGACATTATACAATCCATAAAAAATAAAACATTTGATGATAAAGTACTTATTCCTAGTGAGATAAATGCTCATGAGATAATAAATATCTCAGATATGATTGTTCTAAAAGAGATAGCAAAACATATTAACAAATTTGAGATTCTCCAAAAGACTGAAACGTGGCCAAAAGACAGTTCAAGGCAATACATTTTAGGTTCAATGGATAAGCTTAATACTTTTCTAAATGATATTGCTGAAGGTGTTTGTCGATGTTCAAAATATCGATATGTTAAACCTACACCAGAAGGGCAAGAAAGTCTGGGACTGATAGAGATATTACAGAAAGTCCAGCATGTTTCTTATCCTGAAACCAACTATGAATGTCGATGTACGCTATGCCAGACTGTTTATATCTGTCATGCTCATGAAGTTAGGTTTGGAATAGGTTATTATTGGATGAAAAAGAAACAGTCGGGCTAATTAGTTATTTAATGTGGGAATAAAGTATTGTGCAAATTCGCATAGTATCTGTAAAGTATCTTTGATTAGCTGGTAATCCATTCTTAATAGATAACATTAAGTTTTCAGCTTAGCTAAAATAAAAAACCGCTCCGGCTCTCGCTGTTAGCGGTTTTTTAATGTCAGTAATTAGTCTATTATCTTTAAAAGAATAAAACTCTAACGTAAGGAACACCATGAACCATCTCACCGTTGGACAACGCTCGCCTTTAAGCAATCTTGCTATTGACGATACCGCACCAATCACGCTCAAGTTCACTCGCCAAAGCCCAATAGAGATGGACATCAGTTGCTTTGCCTTAGACGCAGCGGGCAAACTGATCAATGATGATTACATGGTGTTTTATAATCAGCCGACCTCACCATGCGGACAAATCAAGCTCACCCATTACGAGTCGCAGCCAACGGCAAATAAAGGCATCCAAGCCGAGTTTGAGGTCAATTTATCCAAACTGGCTGCGAATATAGACAGCTTGTTTTTTGTGTTATCAGCCGACACGCCGCTGAATCAAATTCAATCGTTAGAGATTGGCATTTGGCAACAATCGCAAAAGGCGCAAGCAGAATATCAAGCATCAGACTTTGCCCAGCAGCAAGCCAGTATGCTGATGCAGCTTTATCGTAAGAGTGGCGTGTGGCGAGTATCTAACGTCGCGCAAGGCTTTAATGGTGGACTTGCCGCTATCGTGCAGCATTTTGGTGGTGATGTAGAAGAGAGTAGCCCGCAAGCAGTAGATGTAACCGCAACGCCAGTTCAAGCAAAACCGTCGTTAGAGAAGGTCATGCTAGACAAAGCACCCAAACTGGTCAATCTGGCCAAAAAAGCCACGATATCGCTTGAGAAACGCCAATTGCAGCAATTAACCGCAAAGGTAGCATTGGTGTTAGATGCCTCAGGCTCAATGAACAGACAGTATAAACAAGGCCGCGTGCAAGAAGTGGTCAATCGTCTATTGCCATTGGCAGTGAGCTTCGATGATGACCAAGCGCTCGACTGTTGGGCGTTTGCCCGAGATCCGCAGTATTTGGGTGAGATTGGGCTGAGTAACTATGAAGGCTTTATTGACAACGCTCACGGCGGCTGGCGCAAATGGGCACTTGGCCCGCGTGTGAATAACGAAGCAGAAGTCATGAAAGCCGTGACGGAGTTTTATCAAAAAGACGGCTTGGATGTGCCTGTATACGTGCTATTTATCAGTGATGGCGGGGTGAATGATAATCGCGGTATCACTAAAGTCATGACGGAAGCTGCGAAATTACCGATATTTTGGCAGTTCGTGGGCTTAGGTGGTCGTGGTTATGGCATCCTAAAAAAATTAGACGACATGACAGGGCGCGTGATCGATAATTGCGACTTTTTTGAATTAGATGACTTGGATGATATCAGCGAAGAAGCCTTGTATGAAAATATGCTAGAAGAGTTTCCAAGCTGGCTAAAAGAGGCACGCGAGATAGGGCTGATAGCGAAGTAAATAGACATTGGCAGCATCAATTTTTTCCCCGTTGTTTGTGTTGCAACGGATATACCAACTGCGATACAAACCCTTCGGGTACTTTTGTATTCGCTGTCGTACCATATTTTTTGGGTAAGTGGTCCGGTAGGTGCGCGGTTTTAAATATCACATCATAAATGGGTAAAAAGGCGGCAAAGTTTTTGTCCCACGCTTCCTTTTCTGAGGAATGATGCCAATGATGAAACTCTGGCGTTGCCAATACCCAGCGAAAATACGGAAAACGGAAACGGACGTTGGCATGAATAAAGATGGCATGAAAAGAGATAAATACCAAATACGCATAAATTGCCGCTGGAGAGAAGCCCATAAACAATAAGGGAATATAACCGAAAAAACGATTCGCAATCAGCTCAAACACATGTACTCGACTTGCTGCCAGCCAGTCCATGTGATGCGAAGAATGGTGCACCGCATGTATGCGCCACAGCGACGGGACTTTGTGCATAGCGCGATGAATCCAGTAACTAAAAAAATCCACCACGATCAAAATCTCTATAAATTGCAGCACTAAAGGCTGACCACTGACCAGCTGATGCCATGAGGGGTTAAGCCATTGATTAAATAAAATCTGCGCAGGAATGATGGTAAAAAAACTCAGTAATTGAATACCCAAATGGCTAAACATAAAGTATTTAATGTCGGTTACCCAGCCAGATCGGAGCAGTTTTTGTGCTTTATACTTGGCATAAAAGCGCTCCATAGGAATAAACACTAGCGCGGAAATCACCAGCGTTAAAATAAAATAGTCCAAGCCTGCATATAGACTACGCTCATAGTAATTGGGCTCGATCTGTCCTGATGCGAGCAGGGCGGCAAAGGCATTGAGCAACATACCCGCCATTCCCCAGCGCTTAGACGGATTGCGTAGTAGGCTAATTACACCTGACATAAAGCCAATGACCACACTGGCAAACAATAGGCCTCGTAAAATATTGGCATTATACAAAGGTCTAAAGTCTGGCGTGGTGAGCAGATTGGGGAATAAAAAACACAGAGCAGCAAGCGTGGTCAGTATGCCCAAAGACACCGCAACAAAGGCGGACACTTGTCCTGAGCCTTTTTTTATGTCACGGTCTTCAAAGTGCTTTCGGAGTAATTTGCTCATAGTTTTAATTTGCTGATGTCATTTGAGTTTAATCTAGCATTGTTTAGCGCAAATGGGTATATTAATTACTCAACATAGTTGGACAAATACTGTTTATTCCCATAATGTAAGCTAGCTATAGTTAAACCAATACGATGACGAAGCGATGCTAACGAAAGTCCCGCTGCTAATCATAATTTTATGCTTCTTAAAATCCTACTGCTGGATAGCGATTTATGACTGATTTGACAACCCACTCTATAGGCAGTCGTGCAACTGTTTTGGCTTATTCATCATTGAGTATTTTACTGGCATTAGCTATCAGTGGCTGCTCTTTGGAATCATCTGTTGATCATAACAGTGACTCGGTAGATACAGACGGGGTAGATCGAAGCGCATTATCGAGCATGCAAGCAGATACCAATAATACGAATAGTCACCAGCCTAACTCTGCTTTAAAGCAAATTACAGCGCTTCCCTTTACTAAAAAGACGTCACAAAACGGTCAGCAAAGGCCATTATCAGCGTTTCCAGTGGAGACGAATAATAAACAGCTCCAAGAGCTGCTATCGCATGATTATATGAAGAGGGCAGGGTTTTATCAGCTCCCTGATAAAGGTGACATGCAAGTCTTTGTCATATTTCACGCTTATGAAAGTGAGTCCCTTGAGCTTGAAGATACCTCTGGCTTAACCATTGACCAACTTGAAGACCAACACAGCTATCTTGTGACTATTAAAAAAACGCATACGCCAAATGCTAATGATATGGTTCATATATTTGAGCTAGCTGAAAACGATTTTGTAATAGCAAAAGACTATCAACAGATCATTAACACTCATTATGATTTTAACCGCCAACCCATTCATTATCAGTTAACTGATGATGGTTCAGTGCGAGCAGACCGAAGTATCACTAATGTCACTACACTACCCTTTAGTAGTTATGATGTAGATGACGCCGTTCAACTCGATACCAATCTGGTCACTAGCGAATTTATAATGGACAATCAAGTACTTGCCAAGCAAGTGACCAATAAGCTTAGGCCTGTGTTGGGTGGCTCCTCTGACCGAGGGTTTTTTAAACTGCCCAGCATTGGTGATATTGAAGTGTTTTTAGCATACGGGTTATTCGAGGATAGTGGCGCGGACTATATTACTGACGATAATCCTGAAGGCATGTTTATAGATCCCGAATATTATCTTATTACTGTCAAAGACGACAATATTGCCATTACCAATTTAGGTAGCACATTTACTATTGAAGAGGATTACCGAGAAATATCAGTAGTTGATAAGTATTTTCAAATCACGGTCACAGGAAAGATTGTTCCTGTTGATGAACGTCCTAAACCAACCCCACCAAAGGCTAGGATCACCCAAGCAAACTATAAGCAATTTTTTCCCAGTCCTTTGTTTGCCAGTTTTCATTTCGATGTCAATAATGATGGCAAGCGTGATTTACTAGTAGCTAAAGATAAATCTACAGACAATAGTTATCAAGGTGATGAGTTGTATGTGTATTTAGCAAAAGATAAATATTATGAGTTAGATTTGTCTTCAATTACCTTTGCTGATGCGCCTTCCACCCTTTTTTCTTCGATCACTCCTACAAATAATAATAAGGGATTTATCGTAAGTACATACAGCGCAAATAGTGAAAAAGACTACATCAAAGAGTACCTATTTGAACAGGTTGGTACTGAATGGTGGGTGACCTATGGCGTTTTAAAAAGCACAGTAGATACGGGCGCAGCATATTATTGTCAAAGTAGAACGCAATATAATGCCACGACGGATTTTGCTCGATTTGATTTAGATAAAGAAATCGACGATGACTACAAATTACAAAATTGTCCCATACCGCCTACCCGCTATAAGGTAGTCAGTGATAAAGCAGAAATTTTAAATAAGGGTTTTATGCCCAATAAACCAGCAAGCTATTTTATAAAAAGCGATATCATCCAACAACCCAATATTTTTTACGGACAAAATCAGGACTGGGTTAAAGTAAGCTATAAAGGTGGCTCAAAGTCAGGGTGGGTGCGTAAGCGTGATTTGATAGGTATGAAATAAGATCTTTTCACCCTTAGCACCTAAAATGAAGTTTTTGGCTTGCCTGTTATACTATGAAATACAAAAGAGAAGACTCATAGTCAAAGGAGAGACGCCATGCAAACCACTAAATTGCTTACTTTGAGTATCTTAATAGCAAATTTAACCGCTTGCGTCTCTTTACTCACCAATGAAGACACCTTAACAGACGCCGATCTTATTCGAGCGGCCCAGCAAAAAGAGAATACGCCAACCGAAGGTGCACAGCAATGGGTGATTGGTGTGCATAACGGTATCGAAGTGGTCAAGTCATTCCAGTGCTCAGACCTCTGTCCGCAGAATACCTTACGGGTGATTTATTATGACGTGCAGACTGATGCCACTTGTGAAAGTATCGGCGGCGTGACCAAATCAATATTAGTACCGTTTGCTATTAGTGTGAAAGCGAAAGAATACTGTTTTCCACAGGCCATTGCTGAGTACTGGGAAAGCTATCCTGCCAAATCGTAGAGAAGAACGATTTATATTTACCTAATCGCTAAATAAGCTACGTATAGGTAGCAAAACCGTGCAAAATCAGTCTTGTACTCAGTTATTAATTTCTTTATCTTTGATAGCTTATATAAGTAGAGCAAATCTAATAACTTAATATTTAACACTGACCGATAAACTCCCATGACCCAACCAAAAAAAGCCTTTTATTATCGACCAAAGACCAATCAGCACAATAGCCCCGCGGTGCGTTGGGCATTTTTGATATTTGGTTGGATATTTTTTGTCTTGGGAATTATTGGCGCATTATTACCCGTGATGCCGACCGCGCCTTTTATCTTATTAGCAGCAGGTTGCTGGGCACGAAGCTCACGACGCTTTCATTTTTGGCTGATTAATCACAAGTATTTTGGTAAGTTTGTTCGCGATTGGGAAGAGCGCCGCGCTGTTCCGCTATATGCCAAGTGGTTAGCCACGATTATGATGTCTATATCGACGGCGATGTTATTTTATCGCTTGCCAGCCGATACGCTATGGGTAGCGTGGCTAGTTGCAGCGGTATGTAGTAGCGTCGCTATATATTTATTTCGTTTGCCAAATGCTTAAACATATAGAATAAATGCTTAAAATTTTTGTTAAGTATCTAAAAATAAAGCAAATAAGTGCAAAAAATAGCCAATAATTGCGCTTTGTTACACTAAAGATAAGATAAGGCTTGCGATACTGCGCTAGGCCACCTATAATACTTCCAAGCTTAAGAGCAGTTCTGCACCAAATCATTACCTCGTAGTATTAGTTATAATCCTTCGTTTTAATATTTATCGTTCAGTAGCTATTTGCAAGCGTTATCGGCCAATTAGGCCAAAAATAAATTAAATATCAGGGTTATGACTATGTCAGACGTTCAAAAAGGTACAGTTAAGTGGTTCAACGAAGCTAAAGGCTTTGGTTTCATCGCTCCAGAAAATGGCGCAGACGTTTTTGCTCATTACAGCGAAATCACTGGTTCAGGTTTTAAAACTTTGGCTGAAGGCCAAGAAGTTGAGTTCACTGTAACTCAAGGCCAAAAAGGCCCACAAGCACATAACATCGTTGCTATCTAATTCGTCTTTATAGACAACTAGAGCAAGATGAATAAAAAAACGAGCCTTAGGGTTCGTTTTTTTTCGCCTATTATTTATGTTTATTGCTTTTGATAAATAAATAGTAAAGTGTTGAATAAAGTCTTAGGACAACAATGCCGACGATTATAGGAATAATCGTCGGCATTTTTAGTTTTATTGGTGCGTTAATAGCTTTTTTATAGTGAAGCGATGCCAATATTGATCAAGCCGCCACCGATAATTAACCAAGTAAACATAATGGCACCGAGTATCAATGGTTTGACGCCAGCTTGTTTAATGGCACTCATATGCGTGGTCAAACCAAGGGCAAACATTGCCATCGTCAATAACACATCATCAAGCATGACCATACTGTGTTCAAAGCTTGCCGTCATCGGTATCCACGTATGCAATACCACCACCAAAATAAAGATAAAGGCAAACCAAGGAACTTTCACTTGTTGCACGCGATTGATAAATGATGGTTTTTCGCCATTATCGCTACTGGTTTTGGTTAAGGCAAAAGACAATATTAATAAGAAAGGGGCGAGCATCATAACGCGAATCATCTTGGTCACGACCGCTGTATTGCCAACCTCGGTGCTAACGGCGTTACCTGCGACCACCACTTGCGCCACTTCATGAATGGTTGAACCAGTATAAATGCCGTATTGCTGAGCGTTTAGCCAAGGTTGTAGCCAGCCAAGTTGATATAAAAATGGATAGAGCAGCATGGCAATCGTGCCAAAGACCACCACGGTGGCAACGGCAATGGTGACTTTATGCGCTTCGGCTTTGACCACGGGTTCTGCGGCAATTACCGCTGCAGCGCCACAAATACTTGCCCCTGAGCCGATCAATAAGGTCGTTTGCTTATCGACTTTAAGCCACTTTGTACCGAGCCAATAGGTAAGTAAAAACGTTGAGGTTAATACCAATGCATCAGTCATTACGGCGGGCATACCAACGCTTGCGACTTGGGTTAAAGTCAGTTTAAAACCATAAAATATAATGGCTAGGCGCAGTATTTGACCTTTAGCAAAACCAACACCCGCACTTAATTGATCAGAAAAATTTGGATAAATTGTATTGCCAAGTACCATGCCAAGTAAAATTGCTAACGTCAACGATGACAGACCAACAATGCGTCCATTTGACCATGTGTCTAGGCTGACATTTAACCACAAACAAAACAAGCTCCCAATCAGCACGACAATAAGTCCCATCGCATGACGATTATGCGGGAAGTAATTATTCATGGTTTGTGCTACTGCGTTCATATCGTACGCATCCTATTTTTTATCATCTATAATCGAAATAAGCATAAGCTTATGAATAGACAGTATAAGATAAACCGATTTATAATAAAAACAGATTAATAAGATATAAACTATCGATTTTTTAGGTTAGTAAGTAGTTTCTGATATTAAGTGATTTTTTAGAATTTTATAGTTTGTATAGGATGTCAGAGACATTATGAAAAAGACCGTTCAGACGCAGCCGAAGATTACCCTGAAGCAGCTATCGGTGTTTGTCAGTATTTATCAAACTGGCAGTACCAGCCGTGCCAGTGAAGAGCTGCATTTATCGCAGTCAGCGGTCAGCAGTGCACTCACTGAGCTGGAGGCGCGGTTACAAATGCCGCTATTTGAGCGCGTCGGTCGCAGGCTTAATCAGCATCCAAACGCCCATCCTATCTATATACAGGCGCAAGCGATTTTGGGACAAGCTTTAACGCTTGAGCATTATCATAAGCATCAAGCAGGGCAGATTCATATTGGTGCTAGTACCACGATTGGTAATTATGTATTGCCACCGCTGCTTGCCAAATTGTACGAAGCGCTACCCGATGCCCATATCGATATGTATATTGCCAATACCCAAGAAGTGGTCGGCGAGGTTGAGCAATTAAATATCGATATTGCGCTTGTAGAAGGTATGCCGCGCCCGACAGATATGAAAGTGATTGAGCAGCGCGCTTGGCGGACCGATACCTTGATGGTATTTGCTAAATCTCATAGTAAATGGCTGGCAAACATGGACTATAACCATAAAGAAAAATGCTATGAGCTCAGCGTTGAACGATTGGCAAGGCTGCCATTACTGGTACGAGAGGCGGGTTCGGGGACGCGGCAGATTATCGATGAGCAGTTATTGCAGCATCTACCGCATGCCGAGATTGTCATGGCAATTCAGCAGTCAGAAGCCATTAAGCATATGGTCAGCGCCGATATTGGGCTTGGCTGCTTATCGCAGTATGTCATTCAAGCAGAATTGGATAAAGCAGAGCTGGTGCAGGTGAAAGTAGCAGGTATTGATTTAGCGCGCACGTGGTGGCTGGTGTGGCATAAAGCGCGTCATCAAAGCCCCATTTGGCAGAGTTTTATTGATATTTTGACAGAAGATTGATTTTAGTAGTAAACATAGAGGTATTGGATAGAGTCTCTACTATTTTGATGGATAATAAAACAGCGCACTGTCACACAGTGCGCTTTTCTCAATGAGCTTTTTTAATAACTTGGGAATTATGTTAAGTCTGTTCCTGTTCTTAGGCTTATTTATTAACGGGTTTATCCAGTCGCACCACTAAGCTGTCGCATGGGACGTTTGGCAAGATATTATCTGCCGTCGCGCCACTAAGCCAAGCCGAGATACCGTGGCGCTCATGCCGACCGATGACCAATAAATCAACGTCATGCTTATGGCAATAATTGACGATACCCTCACTGTTAGAGATGGCGGTTGTTACTTCAGAGTTGACCGCGTGCAAGTCATTACGCTCCAAAAACTGAGCCAGTTTGGCGCGTGCTTCTTGGCAGCGTTCATCATCGATTTCATCGTATAAGCTTGAGGCAGGCACCAGCTCATAGCCAAAGCCGACCATGGTATCTTTGACGATATGTAATACCGATAATTTGGCGTTCGGACGATTCTCGACGATACGTTTGGCCTTTTGGGCGACCACATCAGCGTCGGACATCAAGTCGGTGACCAATAAAATATGTTCGTAACTCATGAGCTGCTCCTTTTGACAGATGATTTCAACTATAGCACTACTACTGACTGCTGTTAAGTAGGCTTTGTTAAATCCACACTATCTTTATGATTTATTGTTGAAGCGTTATTATTTTTCTCCTAGCGCTATCTTGACTTATCAAGCCCTAAGCCCCATCTAGTTTCGTTAGGCAAATCCTTTTTAGCTGATAACTGCCATTCTATTTAAAGATTACCTATATTTTTATAACACTACCCCACTCTCAACTTATTTTTCTAAGGTATTGGTTTACTTAGTTTTTAAAATTTCAGTTAAAACAATTAGAATTTTAAATTCTATAAAAATCAAAAGCCTACGATAAGTTGAGATTGGCGTAACACTACTATTTTTATAACTTCTACAACGCTATTAATTTTAGACCAATCAATTTTATAAATATAAACCTTTCCATTTTTGATTGTTTATCCTGAGCTGCTTTATCAGTTAACGGCCACATGAGCGCTTGACGAAGAAGCTATCAGGTTACTCTATAAGGACAACTATGACTGACACGCCATTTACCGCTGATTTAACCCTACATCCAGCGTTTGAGCTGCTTGAGCACCGTCATATCGATGCACTGTCGATGGACGTATTGATAAGCCAGCACGTCAAGACAGGCGCCATGCATTACCATTTGGCGCATCCAAGCGATGAAAATGCCTTTTTGGTCGGCTTTCGTACTCAGCCGATGGACTCAAAAGGTGAGGCGCATATTTTAGAGCACGTGGCTTTGTGTGGCTCTGAAAAGTTCCCTGTCCGCGACCCCTTCTTTTCGATGATTAAACGTTCATTAAACACCTTTATGAATGCCATGACCGCCGCCGATTGGACGGCGTATCCGTACGCGACCCAAAATAAAAACGACTACTTTAATTTGCTGGCCGTTTATCTTGATGCGTCGTTTTTCCCCAATATTCATCCGCTGGATTTTGCCCAAGAAGGCATCCGCGTTGAGTTAGACGAAAACGATAAGCCGCAGTTTAAAGGCATTGTGTTCAATGAGATGAAAGGCGCAATGAGCGGCGAGATTGATCAGTTGTATCATACGGTCGCCCATCATTTGTTCCCAACGACGACCTATCATTATAATTCGGGCGGCGATCCTGCTGATATTCCTGATTTGACCCATCATGAGCTGGTTGAATTTCATCAGAGCCATTATCATCCGTCAAACAGCGTGATCATGAGCTTTGGTAATATTCCGGTTGCCCAAACGCAAGCAAAAATTCATGACGATGCCTTGATTCAGTTTGAAGCGGGTAAAAAACACGTTTCGCGTCCAGAAAAACGTCTGTCTGCACCGATTAGCGCGGTTGATACTTATACTGCTGATGAAGCTGGTCCAGACCAAACGCATCATGTGGTGGCGTGGTTATTGCCATCGATTACCGATCCCAAGCAGCGTTTGGCACTGCGTCTATTAGAAGGCGTGTTGGTTGAGCATGCAGGCTCGCCACTGCGCGCGTATTTGGACAGCCATCCACTCGGTAAAGCGCCGAGTCCGCTATTGGGTCTCGATGACAGTCATTATGAAATGGTATTCTATACCGGTCTACGCGGTTCAAACCCTGAGCATGCCGAAGCGGTAGAGCAGGGCATTCTTGATTTACTTAAAGAGGTGGCGAGCAATCCGATTGATGATGAAACCATCGAAACCATTTTGCACCAAATCGAGATTGATCAGCGCCATATCGGCGGTGATAGCATGCCGTATGGTTTAAACCTTATGTTAGAGGGCTTTAGCACGGCGATTCATGATGGCAACCCTATCGATGTGTGGGAAGTTGATGAGCACTTGCAATGGCTGCGTGAGCAAGTCAAAGACGAACAGTGGTTACCGAATTTAATTAAGACCCATTTGCTCGATAATCAGCATCGTGTCCGTGTCACGTTGACGCCTGATAGCGAAAAAACTGCCCGTTTGGCAGCCGCTGAGCAAACCCGTCTTGATACCATTGCGATGGATTTGACCGCTGATGATAAAGCTATCTTAAAACAGCAAGCGCTTGATTTGGCAGCGCGCCAAGCTGCGCCTGATGATTTAAGCTTATTGCCAAAAGTTGGTCTAGAAGACGTGCCAACCGATATCAGCTTTAAACAAGGCACGCAAAAACAAGTAAATTTAAGCGGGCAAGACAGCACCTTATTTGAATATGAAGCCGGTACCAATGGCTTGTATTATTACCAAGTGATAGTGCCATTGACCGATGCGATTGGTAATCAAGACACCAGCGAGCTACCGGTTAATGAAGTCATCAATCATCCGCTATTGCCGATCTATTTAAGCTTATTGTCAGAACTGGGCACGGACTCGCTAAGCGCTCATCAAATGCAGGCCAAGCAAGCGGCGCATTCATCAGGAGTGACGGCGCGTATCAGCCAGCGTACCAATATCGATGATAGCCAAGCGATTAGCAGCTACTTCGTCGTCGCTACACGCGCGCTAAATCGTAAGCCTGAAGCCATTGATTTGCTTAAAGAAGTCATGGAGCACAGCGTCTTTAGCGAGCATAACCGTATTAAAGAGATTTTGCAGCAGCGCGCAGCTGGTTGGCAATCAAACCTTGCCGGTTCTGGGCATTCGTATGCTATGCAAACCGCCAGTCGCGGCATGAGCCGTCAAGCGCAGTTAGAATATGTGCGTAGCGGGCTGCCAGCATTGAACGCGCTCAAAGACTTCTTAACCCACGCCAGTAGTGACGATAGGCAGTGGGATAAATTGGCAAGCAGTTTGATGGATTTACATCAGCGTATAATAAGTTTGCCGAAACACGCCGTCATTATCTGTGAAGCCGAGCAAACTGAACGTTTAAGTAATTTAATTGTTGAGAGCTGGAAAAACAGTAAAGCGTCACAAATTGCGGAAAAATTAAGCAATACTGAAACGGCTATTGAAGCGAGCATTCCAAGTGAGTTTGCAGATTTACAGTTAGACTCGGCGCTCAATGGTAAGAATGATGGCGCTCAATTAGAAGAGGTTACTGCTGACGATTTGGCGTGGCTAGTGCCAACCAACGTTTATCATAATGCCAGCGCTTATACTGTACCAGCCGCCGACCATCCTGATACGGCAGCCTTAATGGTGTTGGCGCCGTATCTGCGCAATGGTTACTTACATAGTGCCATTCGTGAGCGCGGCGGTGCTTATGGCGGCGGCGCAGGTTACGATGCCAATGCTTGTGCCTTTAAGTTCTTTAGCTATCGCGATCCGCAGTGTGCCGAAACCTTTGCCCATTTTGATGCCAGTATCGAATGGCTATTAAACGAGCCGCAAACCGATGAGCAATTAGAAGAAGCGATTTTGGGTATTATCTCAGGCATGGATAAACCAGGCTCTCCAGCAGGCGAGGCGGTAAAAGCCTGCTTTGCCAATCTGCATCATCGCGGCATCGACTGGCAGCGTAAAATGCGCGCGGCCATATTATCTGTGACGGTTGCTGACTTGCAGCGCGTCGCTAAGCAATATCTGCAAGGTCAAGACCATGTGCGAGCGGTACTAGCGCCGTATGATAAAGAAGAAGCCGTAAAAGAGTTAGGCTTTAACGTTTGTAAAATTAAAAGCTAGTTGTTAATTTAGCGCAAAATCAGTCATCGCAAATCATTGACTGTATAAAAAAACCGCCGCTCTCAGTGTTTGTATTGAAAGCGGCGGTTTTTATTGCCAGTAAGTATTTTAAAAAGTTGTATTAATAACGCTTAATCGCTTGGTCTTTGCCAATCAAATCTTGATGAATAGGGAAGTCGTTATGGTCGTCAAACTCCTTGCGGTCGGCAAAGTAGCTTTTTAAGGTACGGCGCACGGCTTCAAAGGCAAGCTTATCCCACGGGATGTCTTCTTCAGCAAATAACGCGCAGTCCAGACTTTCAGAGCCAATACCGTAAGCGCCGTCTTTTAACTCGGTGATATAAATGCTATAGATTTGCCCGATATCGGGGATATCATATAAGCAATATAAATGCGGGTTGATAACCACTGCTTCCGCCTCTTCAAAGCTTTCACGCGCCGCGCCTTCTGCCATGGTTTCGCCGTTTTCCATAAAGCCTGCAGGCAGCGTCCATAAGCCATATTGCGGCTCAATTGCACGGCGGCATAGCAGCACTCTGTTTTTGTGCACGACCAGTGAGCCACAAATCACTTTTGGATTTTCGTAGTGAATATAATTGCAGTTTGGACATACCAAACGCGGCATATTATCGGTGGCTGGTATTTTGCGTTCTGCTTCATGGCCGCATTGTAGACAATAGCGCATATCAACTGCCTTATATAAGATAAACGAAAGATGGAAAAAAGGTTATCGGTGTTGTAAGAATTATAATTCTTATGTTATGACGTTCGCTTGTCAGCTGGCATCATAGCTATGAAGCCTAAGATAACACAAATTTCCATCGCACTGGCCGTGATAATAAAAAGCACACATTTTTGCTAAACTGATGGTAGCTAGGCTTACGTTTATGAAATAAGGCTTTTGAAGCGTCATTGTCAGCGCTGCGATTACGCATCAGTCCAGTCACATAAAGTATATGCAGCCGCTTTTAGATTGCGTTAGTCTAGACTAGACTGATGTTAAATAATAAATGATGGCTGTATACTGAAGGGTGGATTTACCAATAACGCGGATAATGGCGACCGCGACCGATATTGTTATAAATCAGCGCCACTGCAACCAAGGCAAGCGCACCGATTAGCGTAGGGGTGACTAAAAAATGCCAGTTGACGCCGCCGAGCATGACGATTAGTGGATTAGAGCCGGCGGGTGGATGCGGTACGCGCAGCAATAGCATCAGCGCAATCGCTGTACCGACCGCCAGCGACAAGCTCCACCACTCGATACCAAACAAGGTCAAAAACGATAGCCCCGTAAAAGTGGTGATAAGATGCCCGCCAACGATGTTTCTAGGCTGGGCAAATGGACTCTCTGGATAGGCAAAAATAAGCAAACAGCTGGCACCAAATGAGCCCAAAATCATAGCGACGTTTTGCCAGCTGCCCAGTAGCGCCAGTATGGCGGTGGCGAAAGTACCGCCAACCCAAGCAAGGGCAATGATAATTAATGGCAATCTTTGCGGGCAATCATCGGTCTTGCCCTGCATTTTATTTAATGAAAAAATCTTATCCACAAATATTTCCTAAAAACATGTAATCTTAAAGTGCTTACTTGCGTAATCAGCATCTTATTTAATGGTTATTTATGTTGAACGGCATTGATGCTTGATACTGATAAAAACATAGGGCAATAATAATGTTACTCCCCCCGCAGTCTGTCCATTTCGATGAATTTTCCGTCGCTGTGCCAGACTTTATTCGCTATCCCACTATTAGAAAACTTGCGGAACGCGTGCAGCATGAGACCTTAAATGCGGTCACCAATCCTGCGTTATACCATAGCTCTCATACTTCTCTTAGCGAGCGTATTTTAGAGAGTCTGTATCAGACACCGATTGCTGATGCCTCGGTATTGGTTGCCATCACTCATGAGCGCCATCCAAAGCTGCTACTGACGCGCCGCGCTGCGCATATGAACAGTCATGCTGGCGAAGTCTCTTGCGTAGGCGGTAAACATGACGCCGGTGACGGTAATAATGTCATCACCGCCTTGCGTGAAGCCTGCGAAGAGACCGCGCTACCACCCAATAAAGTGCAGCTACTTGGTCAATTACCGATTCAAACCTCTAAAAGTGGCATGAGTGTGCGTCCTATTGTGGCGCTAATTGCGCCAGATTTACTGTTAGTGCCCGAGCTTGATGAAATCTCGCGTATTTTTTGGGCAGATTTTGAAACCTTGCTGACGCAGCCTACCGTTGAGTATGCGATAGAGTATACGATGCAAGATCAGACCGCGACCATCCTCACGCCAAGCTGGCAAGTAGATGGCGAAACAATATGGGGTCTGACAGGACGCGTCATCGCCAGCTTGCTAGAGACGGGCTTTGATCGGCGGCTTGAGTGGTATTACCGCATTCAAGATACGCGTAATTAATACGTCAGTCGCTTGCGGTGATTTATTGAATTGTCTACAGTAAAACCATTTTCTAATCAAACCAAGCGCGTCTTTTGCGGATTTATTATAGTTATTGTAGAGGCGGTTGATAATGGCTTGATATATTCTATTTACTACTAATAATATTCGACTTATGCCCTCTGGTTATGGTTATAGATTTGCATAATATTATTCGTTAATGGTTTTATCTAATACTGAGTGATTATTCTTCTTAAAGTATCTGTAATTAGCACAAGTTATTTATAATAATCGTCGTTTTTCTTTAACCACCAATTCATATTATCTTGGCGTTTAGCACGGAAGGCTTCTAATTTTCCCGCCACCGTTTGATTGTGTTGGCGTGCGGTATCGAGCGCAAAAAGAATCGGCACCGACGATAAGACGCCAAAACGGATTTTCGATTTTGGCAAATCCAGCCCATCGCCGATATCATCGCCGACCAAAGTACGGGTCACGCTAGCATTGACCATCTCAACGAAACGCCCACGGCGATTGTCCTCGCCCATCAGCTGCCGCGGTAAATCGTGCAACGCTTTTGCTAATGGTTGCCCCATTTTAAAATCAAGCTGCTGAATTGATAAATAGGTATAAAGCCATTCCCAACAAGCGGCTTCATCCTTCGGTAAGCGCTGTAAATCAACGCCCATCCAATAGCTGGCAAGATTCCATAGATGTAAGATACCTTCTGCTTCCTCGCCGCTGATACGGGCGCCAAGCAGCCGTAGCCCACGCATAATCAATAATGAAAACTGCAAATGGGTAGCAATCATATCGGTTTGATTGATAGGAATACCCCAATAGTCGGTGTTCCAGCTGCCATCTACATTGTGGTGTTGGTCGGCATCGGGTATGACACCTTTAGCGGCATTACCTTTACCTTTGAGCAAGTTTTGCCGCACCGTCGTGTGAATTTGCCGCACCTTGATAGACTGCCGCCAGCCTTCTGAGCCAATTGCCAATACCTGCTCAATCGGTTGACGGTTATTATAAGAGCTAGAGTGTAGTTGTGGGTGCTCAGAGACGGCTAGAATATAGGCATAAGTACGCATCAAACGCGGTAGGGCGTCGTGCATTAAGGCGCCCGTTTGAATAAGCGGCAGGGAGAGGGCAGGAATACTATAGCCGGCCATTAGCGCGACATTGCGCAACAGCCAAATCAGCATCAGTGGATAACGTCGGTAAGCAACCGCACCGATTTGTGCAAGCTTGGGGTCAAACCAAGTAGGATGGCTGCTAAATTGCTCGGTTAAGGTATTAAATGCAGGGTTGTTTAAAAGGGTAGTATCGAAGTTGCTGTCATTGCCACTATTACTATCGCCACTACTACTGTCGCTTAAGATAAATTGCTGCAAGGGTTTAGCAAAACGAATACCGTCAGCTGCTAATGCATCGGCTAGTGGATCACCGATATCGTAGCCGGCAATCATTTCCTCCAATAACTCTTGCGAGATGACAAAATCTTTTGGCAATAAATAACGCTTAATGCGCTTTAAGACTTGCAGGTCGCTATGGTCGTCAATCGCCGTCGTGCGTCCATGGCGCTGGTAAGGGTGAATTGCCGGGTTAGGGTCAGATTTTTGCCGAGCGCTGGCGCTATTTGCTTTGGCATTTTCTTTAGCGATATCGATGGGATCCATATGATTAGCTACTCTATATCGTCTGCTTTTATCCACCCATTTTAAGCGCATTAAGCGACTTATTTAGCATGATAGCCATAAGTCGCTCACGCTTAATGAGTGCTTAAGAATGATGGGTTAAGTCCACCGAGGTATTGCTGACCTCTTCTTTTAAGGTGGCTTTTAGCATCAAGTAACCTGCGATACCAGACACGATTGAACCCATAATGATACCTAAGCGCTCGTCAAATAATGGTGTCGCGCCGCCAAAGGCCAGACCACCGATAAATAAACTCATGGTAAAGCCAACGCCGCAAAGTAACGCTGCGCCGTAAATTTGCTTAAAGGTCATGCCCTTTGGCATGGTAGAAATACCCAGTTTGAAAATCAACCAACACATCAGCATTACGCCCATTTGTTTACCGATAAACAATCCGGCAGCAATACCGAGTGGCACGGAGTGAAATAATTCCGCAAAGCCTGCGCCCTTAAGCGAGATACCGGCATTGGCAAAAGCAAACAAAGGCAGAATGCCGTAAGACACCGTATTTTGCAAATCGTGCTCAAGTTCTTCTAGCGGCGAGTGTTCAGGATCCGTACGGTCAAATAATGGAATGAATAATGCCAGTACTACCCCAGCCAAGGTCGCGTGAACGCCCGATTTGAGCACGGCAATCCACATAATGACACCGATTAGTATGTATGGCGTGATGCTAGTAACATTGCGGCGATTGAGTAGATATAAGAACGGTAAACACAAAGCAGCGACAGCGAGCGCGCCGAGCGATAAGTCACTGGTATAAAATAAGGCGATGATTAAGATAGCGCCAATATCATCGAAAATGGCAATGGATACCAAAAAGACTTTGAGCGAGTTTGGCACGCGATTGCCAAGTAAGCTTAAAATACCAAGAGCAAAGGCAATATCGGTCGCCGCCGGAATCGCCCAACCTTTCCAAAACTCAGGCTCATTATAGTTAAAAATCAGGTAGACGATAGCAGGCATAATCATGCCGCCCAATGCCGCGCCAGCGGGTAAGATAATTTGTTTGACGTTAGAGAGCTCGCCGATGAGCACTTCGCGCTTGAGCTCAAGACCAACTAAAAAAAAGAACACCGCCATCAAACCATCGTTGATCCAATGATGGGCGTCTTTTGCAATCGCAAAGCCACCGATTTGGATGGCAACGGGCGCGTGAATAAAAGACTCATACCAAGTACTAAGAGGGGTGTTGGCAATAATCATTGCCGCGATAGCTGCCAGCGCTAAGACAATGCCGCCTGACGCTTCGAGGTTGAAAAATGCTCTGATTCTTTGTATTGCCATATTATCCTCATTGACTCAATAAAACGTGCTAAATCATTCAAAAACTTCAAATTTCTAAATTGTTCTGGCTTGCTTTCTTACTTTGGCTTGCTCAAATCCATTTAACCAAACCATAAACCCTCATCATTCATGCCGTAATTATCGTTAAAAATGACGTAGCAAACCGATGGCTCTAGTTTCTCATAATTTTATTCATATAAACAATTAAATACGTTAACGGTTTTATGCGGTTTTTTTAAACAGGCGAAGCCTACCAAAAGGCGTACTGATAAAGCCGCGAATATAACAAATCTAGCAGACTTTGCTAGGTTTTTGGTTTTTTTTACGGTTTTATCTTTATAATGAGCGCCTTTACACAAATTTTAACGTTAAGCTTGCTTCTTTTTATTATAAATTTTCAAGGTCAGTGTCATGGACGTATCGCTCTCTATCGAGATTATTTTAATGCTGACGGCGGTTGCGGCGCTGGCAGGTTTTATTGATGCCATCGCGGGCGGCGGCGGTTTATTGACCATTCCTGCCATGCTGCTTGCCAATATCCCGCCTGTGCTAACCTTGGGCACCAATAAGCTGCAAGCGGCGTCAGGGGCGCTCGCGGCGTCTATTACCATGATTAAAAAAGGTGTTATCAAACCTCAAAGTATCAAATTTGCGATTATCGCGGCTTTTATTGGTTCTGTGCTTGGTACGATTGCCGTGCAGTTATCGCCGCCTGATTTGCTAGAAAAGCTGATTCCGTTTTTGATTGCGGCGATTGGTATTTATACTTTATTTGCCCCAAGGTTGGGTGAAGTGGAAGCCGCACCGCGCATCTCAGAAAGCACGTGGCAAAAGGTAGTGGCGCCTTTGATTGGATTTTATGATGGTTATATCGGACCAGGTACGGGAATGTTTTTTGCTTTAGGCAATGTGGCGCTGCGTGGTCGTCAAATTATTGAAGCAACGGGCGCAGCAAAAGTGCTGAACTTATCTACCAATATTGGCTCGCTTATTTTCTTTATCTTGGGCGGTAATGTGCTGTGGAAAGTGGGACTGGCAATGATGGTTGGGCAGACGATTGGCGCTTATTTTGGCTCGCATATGGTCGTTAAAGGCGGCAGTAAGCTTATTCGTCCGATGATTGTGTTGGTTTGTTTGGCAATGCTAACCAAATATGTGCTTGGTTAACGATAGTTATTTTGAGGTTAAGATAGTCTTTATAAGTTAAAAAAGCTTTATTCCAGCAGTATCGTCACGGTCTTAAGTTGTTTCGTCTATATATCAATTTCCAAACCCTTACTCAAGACAGAAAAAACCTCAGTCCACATTTGGCTGAGGTTTTTATTATGCATTTTTATAAGTGACTAATTGATATTACCCGCCAGCCATGCTTGACCTAGCCACGTTTAATATCGTCGTATTCACTGCCCATAATGCCATCGCTAAAGACTTCAGAGAATTCGCGCTCGCTGTTTTCATCGATATGGCCATCGAAGACGTCTTTTGTACCCGCATCAGGGTCGTTATAAATAGCCAAATCCATCTTGCCTTCTGACTTCGCGACGATAGCGGTTACCGCTGCATCACCACTGACGTTGACGGCAGTACGCAACATATCAAGGATACGGTCCACCCCTAAGATAAGCCCAATACCTTCGATTGGTAAGCCTACTTGTGCAAAAACCATCGAGAGCATAATTAAACCAACCCCAGGAACACCTGCTGTACCAACAGAGGCAAGCACCGACATCAAAATAACGGTCAAATATTCGGTGATACCCAAATCAATACCATAGATATTGGCAATAAAAATGGTCGCCGTTCCTTGCATGATAGCCGTCCCATCCATATTGATGGTCGCACCAAAGGGCACGGTAAACGAAGCGACAGAGTTGTTGACGCCCATACGTTTGGTCACAGTACGTAAGGTAATTGGAATCGTCGCGTTCGAGCTTGAGGTGCTAAACGCAAAAATCTGTACTTCACGCATTTTTGTTAAAAAGGTTCGCACCGATAGGCCTGAAGCCAGCTTCAGAACAATCATCATGGTCACAAAGAAATGGAAGGCAAGCGAGCCAATTAATACCGCGACATAACCAAGCAGCGACCAGATAAGGTCTAAGCCAAGCTCTGACATGGCTTTTGCTAATAGCGCAAACACACCATAAGGGGCGAGGTTCATAATGATGGTCACCATCTTTAAGATGACTTCGTTAATAAGCTCCAAGCTTTGCACCAAACCTTTAGCAGGTTTACCAACCATCAGGATACTGATACCGATTAAAATAGCAAAGAAAATAATCGATAACATATCGCCATTCGCCATCGCGCTGATGGGGTTAGATGGGATAATATTGGAAAATACATCAAGCAGAGGCGGTGCTGATTGCGCCTAAAATGCCGCTTCTGTTTCGATATCCATACCTTTACCGATACCAAACAGCACACCAAGGCCAATCGCAGTGGCAATGGCCAGTGCCGTTGTCATCATATAGATAAAAAAGGTTTTGGTACCGATACGACCCAGCAAGCGTATATCACCGATGCCGCAAACTCCGCAAATAAGCGAAATCAGTACCAAGGGTACAACCAGCATTTTTAGCGAGTTAACAAACAGCTTACCGATAATGGCAAATAAACCATTGGTCACATAGTCACTAACAAAGCTGCCTTCAGTATTCAGTCCTGAATAGTTTATAATTAAACCCAGTATGATACCCAGCACCATGGCAACAATAATCTTGCCCGTTAATCCCATATTCTTCCACATAACTACTGTCCTTGATTGCCGTAACGCGCAGCCATAAAAACGATACTGCCGTATGGGTGTCGTTTTTATGCTTACTGTTGTTACGTCTAAAAGTTGGTTATCTGTCTTTGAAGTCAGATTTTGGGGACAATATAAAAGAATTGTTGGGGTGACTGCAAGAAATATTTATGACTAAAAAAATGCAAGAGAATAAACGCACGGTATTTTAAGTTTATTTGGCGGCAAAAATTTTTAGATTAAATTGAATAATATAAGCAATTTTTGATTAAATTTACTGGTAATAGTTAGGGTCTAAGCAAAAAGCGAGACCATTCAGATTGAATAATCTCGCTTAAGAACGAACCAAGTATGAGTAAAGGCTGATTTGGCGGTTTTATACCGTGACTGTTTAAAACCGCAATAACTTCAAACCTTTTTTATATCTTGTCATTTTCGTCACGACGTAGACCATCTTGCCATTCAGTATGATTTTCAGGTTTTTCTACGCCGTTTTCTATCTGATTCTGTGTTGTGTCAGCATGCGAGTCCGTTTTATGCAGACGATGATTATAGCCCATACGCTCGCTTAGATGGGTTTCTGCATCACGGCGACGCGGGTCAAGCGCTTCTGCATCAGGATTTGCATCCTTAAAGTCGGCTTGTTCACGCACTTCTTCGACCGTGTCTTGCTCGCTGACCATTTTGACATCGCCATCGCTTTCATAGCCGTGATCAGGATTGTCATCGCCCGTTGATTCTTGCTTATCGGCAGTGACCGCATCAGCCGTCTGCGCAGAATTGTCGGTAGCAACACCGTTTCTTGCTTGCGCTTGGTTTTTTAACTGCGCATAATCGGTCAGTTTATTGACGGCATTATCCAAACTGTGCGGATTATCGCGAGGTTGTGCTTTAGCTAAATGCTTATCAAAGACATCGGTTAATAAGGAATCAAAACGTATGGCATTATAGCGAATCAACTGCTCCGCCTCTGCTTCGGTAATATCGCCATTTTGGCTGGCATAAACCACATGATCCTCAAAGGTCAGACCTTCGAAATGGTCTTTATGCTCCGCCTTTTTAAATTTCTGCCATAAAGGTTCTACTTCAAGTAAGGTTTGATAGGCGTTTTCCATACGCCCCATGACATCATCAGGTTCGGTATTGTAATACACCATAGTTTTAAGGTAGTCACGGAATGGATTGGCTTCAAAGTCATCCATAAAGGTATCGCCTAATTGACGTTTGAGCTCATCACTCACTGGCACAAAGATACGGCCACTTGGGAAGGTGACAAAGCTAACCACACCTGCCGCCATACGATTGGGAAAGTTGGCAAACAAAGATAAAAAGGCTTCTTGAATGGTATAAAGACTATTTTTTAATGCCACTTCTGCGTGTAAGCGCTCGGCTTCTGATTTAGAACCGTATTCATAAAATTGCAAAATTGCTGTACAGATAAATAGATGGGCGTGAATATCTGCTAAACGTCCAGAGAGCATCTCTTTACGTTTTAAATCACCAGCGAGTAAGCCTAACGCCATATCAGCGGTCAGGGCAAATCCTGCGCTCAAACGGTTGATGTCTTTATAATAGGGACGGGTAAAGCCATCGGCAAAACTTGGCGCGTGACTGCTACCACCGACATAACCTGCGACAAAGGCTTTGGCACCGCGATTAAAGGTATAGCCCAAATGTTTAAAGAATAAATTATCGAACTCTTTAAGCGCGCCTTCTTTATCTTCACTTTGTAGCAGTTGTAGCTCATCGAACAGATAAGGGTGACAACGCATGGCTCCTTGACCAAAAATCATTAACGAGCGCGTCAAGATATTCGCCCCTTCAACGGTAATAGAAACAGGGATGGCTTGATAAGGAATCGCTAAAAAGTTACGCGGACCCATTTGGACGGCGCGACCACCGACAACATCCATACCGTCGTTGATAATACCGCGCATGGTTTCGGTTGCGTAGTATTTTGCCATTGCCGTCATGACTGATGGCGTGCCACCTTGGTTTAGACCACAGGTGACTAAATGACGAAACGCTTCAAGCATGTAAGTGTTACTTGCCATGCTGCTGGTCACGTCTTGAATGCCTTCAAACTTGCCGACCGAAATTTTGAATTGTTCCCGTACTTTTGCGAAGGCACCAACGGTTAAATAGCTGACTTCACTGGCAGACGTTGATAGCGCTGGCAAGGAAATGCCGCGGCCTACGCCTAAGCATTCCATTAGCATCCGCCAGCCGCGACCAGCGTTTTCGACGCCACCGATAATATAATCGAGCGGAATAAAGACGTCAGTACCATCGACCGTACCATTCATAAATGGCGAGCCAACTGGATTATGCCGTGGTCCTGTAATGACGCCTTCGTGACTGGCAGGCACCAGTGCGCAGGTAATACCGTAATCGGTCTTTTTAGGGTCGCCAAGCAGACCTTCTGGATCGTACATTTTAAAGGCTAAGCCAACGACGGTAGCGATAGGCGCCAAGGTAATCCAACGCTTAGAAAAATTCATACGCAGACCGAGTACTTGCTCGCCTTCATGCATGCCATAGCAAACCACGCCCGTATCAGGAATTGCGCCAGCGTCAGAACCCGCCTCAGGGCCGGTCAAACCAAAACAGGGGATTTCATCGCCTTTGGCAAGGCCCGGTAGCCAGCGTTGCTTTTGCGCATCGGTACCATAATGCATCAAAAGCTCACCAGGGCCAAGTGAGTTTGGCACCATGCAAGTAACGGCAGCGGTTGGTGAGCGCGAGGCAATCTTACTCATCACGCGGCTTTGGGCATACGAGCTAAATTCCAGTCCGCCGTATTCTTTTGGAATGATTAAGCCCAAAAAGCCATTGTCTTTGATAAAGCGCCACGCTTCTGGAGACAACTCTTTATCTTCATGGTGAATTTTCCACTCATCAAGCATCGCGCACAGCACTTCGACTTCATTATCAATAAAGCTTTGTTCTTCTTCTGACAATTCAGGGTACGGGTATTTAGCAAAGGTATCCCAATTTGGCGCGCCCATAAACAGCTCTTTTTCCCACCAACTGGTACCAGCATCGAGCGCTTCACGTTCGGTATCACTCATGCTTGGCATGGCGCCGCCCAAAGCTTTATAAACGGGCTTGGTAATCAATGATTGACGCAGCGGAGTGAGCAGCAGCACCAAGCACAGTAATGCAATCGGTATGCCTAAGATGAGCGACCATGGACTGATAAAGGCGGTGACGAGGACGGTAACAAGGGCGACGATACTACCGGTGACACGCGATAAGGATAATAAAAAGATGGCCAAGACCATGGCTAACTGAATGAGGATTGCCAAAATAAAAAAGCCAATGGCCATGACTGTCTCCTTGCTAACGCCGCATACACCAGCGTAAAATTTAAGTGAATAAAAAAATGCAATAATGTGAATTATTATTTTAATTTTTCATTATAGCTGGGCTTAGAACAAGCTCATTTATGCTACAAATTGAATATCTGTGTTGGACTTTATTTAAAACTTAAGCTTGTTGATATCTACTATATAAAAGCTCACGGAGCAAAAATAAAGTAAGCTACCAATATGAAACAGTTGTTTATAACTATCAAGAGCCAAAATGCTACGCTATGTCGATAATATGTATCAGGCGACAGTTAAAAGGTGCTAGCTAAAAGGTCTCAGGAAAAAGGTGTCAGGCAAAAGGCGCTAGGCTTTTCTCAGCATACGAGAGCGTTTCATTGCGCCCGACGATGATATGGTCAATTAAAGACAAATCTATTAAGTCGCAGGCTTTTTTTAGCTCATAAGTGAGTAAATTATCGGCCGTTGATGGGGTAGCGTCAGTATGAGGATGATTATGAGCGACGATAAGCTGACTGGCAGCGTGGCTCAACGCATGGCGTAACACATGTTTGATGCAAACCGAACAAGAAGAGATACCGCCAGTAAATAGTATCTCAAAATTGATTAAATTTAGCGCATTATCTAAACACAGCACGGCAAAAACTTCACGAGATTCACCGCGCAGCTGAGTACTGATATAGTCTTTGACCATTTGCGAGCGTCCAAGCGCATGACCAGTTTTAAGCTGACTGTCCAAATAGCGCGTACCCATCTCAAGCGATGCTAGAATCTGCGCGTACTTAGCGGGACCGATACCGTGACAAGCAAGTACCGTCTCTTTTGGTGCGGCCAACAGCTCAGCTAGGCTGCCAAACTGCTCTATTAAATGCCGAGCAAGCTCAATGGCCGATTGCGACGGGGTACCTGTACGCAAAAATATCGCTAATATCTCGGCATCAGATAAGTGAGCGGCGCCAAATTTCAGTAGCTTTTCACGTGGCCTGTCATCTTCGTGCCAGTCTTTAATTGCCATTGTTACTCCTTAACAAAGGATGGATGCCAGATAACTGAGATAAATCTACAAAACTTCCCCTAACTTATCGCATAATTGTTACTATAAGCGCAATTTTTATCTTTCATTTTTTTATTGATGCCATGCTTATGTCAAATATTGTGCTTGCTATCACTGGCGGTATCGCCGCTTATAAATCTGCTATTTTTGCCCGTCTTTTAGTCAAGGCGGGCTTTGATGTGCGCGTCATTATGACCACAGGCGCGCAAGCCTTTATCACGCCGCTGACCTTGCAGGCTTTGACGGGTAATGAGGTACATATCTCATTACTTGATGAGCAAGCAGAAGCGGGGATGGGTCATATTGAACTTGCTAAATGGGCAGACTTGATTGTCATTGCGCCTGCTTCCGCCAATACCTTAGCGCGGCTGGCGATGGGCATGGCAGATGATTTATTGACCACTGTTTGCTTGGCAACGACTGCGCCGGTTATCATTGCGCCAGCCATGAATCAGCAGATGTGGGCGCATCCGGCGGTGAATCTCAATGTGCAAACCCTGCGCGATATGAATTATCAAATTATTGCACCTGCCAGCGGCGAGCAGGCATGCGGTGACGTCGGAGCAGGGCGCTTGCCTGAGCCTGAAGATTTATTAGCGGAAGTACAATTATTTACCGCCATGCAAACCACGCCGCAGCTTTTAGCCGGTAAACGCGTGGTAATTACCGCAGGGCCGACCGTAGAAGCTATCGATCCGGTGCGCTATTTATCCAATCACTCCACTGGCAAAATGGGTTTTGCTTTAGCCCGTGCTTGCGTGGCCGCTGGTGCAGAGGTGATTTTGATTGCTGGTGGCAAAGTTGCCTTGCCAACACCGCTTAATGTCACGCGCATTGATGTGTTGTCAGCGCAAGATATGTTGATAGCCGCACAGCAATGTGTTGATGGCACGCATAGTGCGCTGCAGTATTTGCCTGAAGAATATCATGACCATTCTCACGATCATTCTCATGAACATAGCCATGACTGTGGTTGCGGTGAAGAGCATCAACATGAACATGCTGAAAATGAGAGTGCGGGTATAAAGGTTGCTGATATCTTTATCGCCACTGCCGCCGTCGCCGATTATCGTACCCTCGATGCCGCGCCGCAAAAAATCAAAAAAACCCAAGATGCCATGACGCTAAACTTGGTTAAAAACCCTGATATTTTAGCGACGATTTCTCTTGCCCATCCGGAGCTGTTTGTCGTGGGTTTTGCAGCAGAAACGCAAGATGTTGAGCGCTATGCGCGTGGCAAGCTGCTATCTAAAGACTTAGATTTGATCGCTTGTAATGACGTTTCGCGCGCCGATATTGGTTTTGCCAGTGACGATAATGCCATGCAAGTGTTTTTCTCCGAGCGTTATGAACACGATAATGTGATTCTTGAAAAAGCCAGCAAAGATGAGATTGCCGAGCAGTTGGCGACCATTATTGGTGAGACGATTTGGCAACGTCATCAAGCATAATTAAACATAAGAAACGGTCTAGCTATGCTGATTGCGTTGTTGTCAATGTCAGTCGCCGATATCTATCATCACTATCGTTATTAGGTTATAAGTTTCTATGACTCATATGACGAATATGATGGATAGCGATAGTACCCAGACGTTATTGCTACTGGCAATTTTTGCCTTAGCGTCATTGCTGCACGGTATTAGCGGACTGGGTGTGACGTTAGTAACCACCACCGCGCTTGCCAGTATCTATCCGTTACCCCATGCTATTGTTCTAGTGATTTTTCCCTCATTGTTACTTAATGCCATGACTTGGCTAGCGGGTGGCGGGCGTACTATTTGGCAAAATTTCATCTATTACGGCAGGCGCTATTGGCTATTAGCACTCACCAGCCTGCTCGGTAGTATGCTTGGTGCAAAATTGTTGCTGTGGGTCGATAGCGCTTATATCTTATTGGTATTGGCAGCGGTTATTGGCTTTTATGTCGTCAGTAGCTTGCTCGGTAAGCAAATTTGTCTGCCCAATACCAAGCCTGTGTTGATTATCGTCGGGTTTAGCGCTGGTATTATTGGCGGTGCGACCAATGCCATGTCGACCATATTAATGATGTATTTACTGTCCGCAAGTGACGATAAGCATACCATCGCTAAAGTCGGCAACATGTGCTATTTCTTGGGTAAAATGGCCCAGATTATTGTCTTGCGTGAGCCTATCATGGCGCTCAGTCACGGTGAGTGGCAGCTGATTACTCTGCTTAGTGTTCTATCTATCGCCGCGCTGCTAGTTGGTATTCGCTTGCGCCGCTACTTGCCACAAGCACGCTTTCGCCAGCTTATTTTACTGATTCTCATCGTGCTAGGTATTCGCGTGGGTTGGCAGGGGATAACGGCGTTGCTATCAATCTAGCGATCGAACAAGTTTAGCGATTAAACAAATTTAACAGTATGGTGGCAACGATACTGATGATAATCATGGTGACGACTGGAAAATATATTCTGGTATTGCCTGAAGTGTGTTTGATATCGCCTGGCATATTGCCTATCCATGAAAACGCATTTGGAAACAGCAGCCAAATAACGCCGATAATAACCAGCAAAATGCCTATACCTATCAATATTTTTGCCATCTAAACTCTCGCTAATCTCTCTAATTTTCTTACGTTATTTTGTCGCGCCTGTTTCTCAGTTGCACATTACTCAATCAATTCTGCAAAAAACAGCTGTTGTGCCAAACGAAATGTATTGCAGTGCGCTTCGACCACATCTTCGATATCTTCTGAATAGCCGCCGCCCATGACGATAGCCACGGGAATATTGGCCGCTTTAGCTTGTTGTAGGACAAACTCATCACGCGCTTTACAACCCTCTATCGTCAGACTAAGTTTGCCCAATTTATCGGTTGCTAAAACATCGACTGCAGATTGGTAAAAGATCATATCCGGCGCAAATTCATTGATTAAGCGCGGCAGCGTATCCTCTAATATCTGTAAGTATTCTACATCACCCGTATCATTATCCAGCTCAATATCTAAGTCTGATACTTGTTTGCGAAAAGGGTAGTTTTTTGCGCCATGCATGCTAAAAACAAAAACGCGCGGCTCATCCGCCATGATACTGGCGTTGCCATTACCTTGATGCACGTCCAAATCCACGATTAAAATTCGTTGCGCCTGTCCACGATTTAATAATAAATTGCTGGCGATACAAACATCATTAAAAACGCAAAATCCTTCGCCATGATCGGCAAAGGCATGATGGGTGCCGCCCGCAACATTCATTGCCACGCCATATTGCTGCGCATATAACGCACATTCATAGGTGGCATGGGCAATATAACGACCACGCTCTACCAACTCTGGCGTCATCTCAAAACCAATGGCGCGCGCTTCTTTACGTGGTAAGGTTTGGGTTTTAAGCTGCTGCCAATAATCCGCAGTGTGCGTGGTTAAAATCTCCTCTTCGCTCAGACGTTTTGGGGCAAAAAAATTATCGCTAGTGATGGTTCCTTCGGCCAGTAAGCGCTCAGGAATCATGGTATATTTTTGCATGGGGAAGCGGTGTTTTTCGGGTACGGAATAACGAAAAATGTCCGAGTAAGCAATTTTTAGCATAGTATTAACGTATGTCTTTTAAAAAGTAATTTAAGAATAGAAGGTAAAAGGATAGAGAGGTTTAAGCGTTTTGAAAGTAGGGGATTGGTGAGTAATTGTAAGAGCGACAAATATATAGCTTGCGCAGTGGATTACTGAACAAATTGCGTGGGTAAGAAAAAGGTGCGCGCATCCTCTTGTCGATATAGCGCCATCAATAGCTCTTGCAACTCTGTAGCAGGATTTTGATTGTTGACCAAGTCACTAAATATCTCATAAGTCACCGTGGTCATCGCGATGACGCTTTGTAATAAGTGATCAATGGTACTTTCATCCATACCGACCGCTTCGACATCGATGGCGTTTTTGTAGCGTATTTCGCCATCATTGATATCCATTTCGAGGTTGCCAATCAGCATGTCGTAATTGATTTGGGTGATCAGTAACATCGCAGCACTTTGATGGCTTTCGGGTATCAAAAACGGCAAAATACCATAGACGGCCAATAGGTTGTTATGCTCTTGCACGCGAAACAGGTAGCCGCAATCAAGATTTTTATTGCGCATTCTAAAAGACAAATAGTGTGATTGCTGGCTGTCGTTATTGTCGCTGCCACTGCTTTTGGGTCGGTAATGGTTATAATGCCATTGTTGATCGTCGAAATACTGCTTAAGATAATTGACAATAGGGGTGTCATTCAGCGCATTTTGCTGTGTCATGCTGTCGATGCCATTATCAAAATCAAAATAAGCGTCAGTATCAGTATCAGTGCTGCTATCTAAGCGACTATCAAGATTGCTACTAAGGCTGCTATAAATAACCTCATCGAAGTGATTATCAACGTGGTTATCAACGCTGTGGTTTGCGCTACGGTTCACATTATAGTTTAAGTCAGTGCTAGAGCCGCTAATATCCGTATCATCGTTTTTATTACCTTTAGTGTCTTTAAGACAGCTTTCTATACCATTATCTTTATTACTATCACCTTCATTTTCTAAAGGATAAGCGTTGTTTTTATCCTGTTTTGTCAGACTTGAATCTGAACTTAAGTCCGAGTCCAAGTCCAAGTCGTTATCAATCTTCGTGTCGTCAATAGTAGCCTGTTCAGCTGCCATACTAAGCAGCTGTTTAATTCTTTGCCATAAGCTGAGTTTAGAAGATTGGCTCATAGATAATAGCTGACTAATAAAGGGTGAATAATAAAATTTTAGAGAAAACCGTACGCTAAAACAGCAGATTAATTGCTGCCAAATACCAGTCCTGCTTTGATACTCGGCTGGGCGTAAAACGCTTGCAGCATCTCTGTTATATGCGCCGTAAACCATAAGCTTTCAAGAGCGTCCGTGATGACAGGGAGCAGGGCAGTACTCAATTGCGTTATTGCCTGCTCATCGACGTGTAAACTTGCCGCAATAGTGGCGATACTATCATCCTGATGGTTGGTATACCAAGTATCGACGCTTGCTGCCACAAGGCTGTGCAAGTAAGGCGATAGGCGCAGCCGGTTATAGCTTTGTTGGATGCTGTTTTCAATATGGGCGATACTGCTATCGTTAGGCTCATCGCGTAGATAAGTTTGGATTTCGCTGATTGGTTTTTCTTTGATGCGCCCCCAACCGGTGACCAATAAGCGCGCAACCTCTTCGTTGGATAAATGCGCTTGAGCGTTGGCTTCTGCTCGGCGTGTTAAGTCTTTAATATTGCGATGCAGGTAGGACTGCAATTTTTCATCAAGATTGCGATTGGTGGCTTTTTCAAACGAGCTGCGCCCAAGTTTCATCAGTTTACCAGCAGGGCCCGCTTTATCTAGCGTGGTTTCCATAAAGTCGTTGATAGCGTGATACAGCGTTTGCGTCAATAAATCAGCAAAGGTTTCATTGCCAACCAACGTATGTACCAAGATATTACGCTGCTCTTCATGACTGCCGACATAGCTGGCTAAAATCTCAACTTGGCTGTCATCGACTAATTCTGATAAAGGTACATTATCATTAACTGGATGATAAATAATAGTATGCAAAATATCACGAATATCGCGTCGTACTACCTCGCTTAGCGGCTGCTTAAGAAACCAACCATTAATAAGGTGTTGTAAATCATCGCTGCTGATATATTTGCTTAATGGCTGCTCGCCAAACCACTGCCAAGCCTGTGTTGTTAACGGCTGGGCTTGCGCATGCAGCCATTGCTGCATAAAGGCAACTTGCGCCTCGATTAAGCTGTCGAGCGTTAGGTTGGTGCTCGTAGCACTTTGAGTGTCTAAATTTTGGCTATCTTTTGAAGTCTGCGTAGGTTTTGAGGTCATAGTAATCGACAATTTGTTATACTGTGGGGTTAAAGTAAGCATAAGGTATTATGCCACGAACGTCAGCGGTGTTTGTGATGAATATTGCCTGCTGCTTAATAAATAAATGAGAGGTTTGGATGACGGCTCTGAATACAGCTTTACTTGCGCTTGATAAGCTAACGGTTCAGCGCGGTGAGATCCCTTTATGTGAAGGCGTGACGCTCAATCTTGCTACGGGCAGCATTTGTCATTTAGTCGGTGCTAATGGTACTGGCAAAACGACGCTACTGATGCAATTGGCTGGATTATTGCCCGTGCTGAGCGGTGAAGTTATTTATCAAGGAGCAATAAGTTTGCCCGAGCAGCCTTTATACGTGTCGCACCAGTTGGGTATTCATCCAAACTTGACGGTCGCCCAAAACCTCACTTTTTTGCTTAATTTATATGGCATTAGCCCAAGTACAGCTGATATCGATGACGCCCTTACGTGGGTAGGATTACAAGGGTTTGAGACCATCAGCTCAAGCCATTTGTCTGCGGGGCAAACACGGCGCATTACCCTTGCACGGCTTTACTTATTAACACCTGAGGTCACGCCTTTATGGCTACTCGATGAGCCATTTACCGCGCTTGACGTCGATATGGTAGCACGCATGGAAGATAGGTTGTGCGAATTTGCTACGGCTGGCGGTGCGATACTAATGACTAGTCACCAAGCCGTCGGCGTTGCCAATCAAGTGCTCGATTTGTCCGATTATATGGTGTAAATGCTATCAATATAACTGCCATAAACATCAATCTAACTGCGACAAGCATGAGTGGAAGAGCCAATAAATGATAGACACAGACAGTGCAGTAAAAACCGTGAATACAAGCTCGAATGCTAACACTTCAAATGCTAATACAGCTGCTGCACGCGGTATCAGTTTTATGCAGCTTTGGCGCCGCGAATGGCAGGTGAAGCAGCAAGGCGCGGTGCAGTGGTTATATCCTCTGGTATTGTTTTTAGTGATTATCACCTTGTTTCCGTTAGCGGTTGGCAGCGAACCTGCTTTACTGCTGCGCCTTGGGGTGTCCGCAGTTTGGATTGCCGCTCTATTGTCATTGGTAATGGGTGTCGATGGTTTATTTAAGCCTGCCTTTGATAATGGTACGCTGGCACAATTGGTCGTCGCCAAAGCGTCGCTGCCGTTATGGGTGCTGATTCGTTTGGTTATCCATTGGATTTTTAGTAGTGGTATTGTGGCAGCATTAAGTTTGCTTGCTGTGCCTTTATTTCAGCTGAGCTGGTTTGAGGCGTGGATATTGATGGCGTCCATTATTACTGGCAGTCCGATGCTGCTTATGTTGTCAGCGGTCGCCAGTAGTCTGACACTATCATTGAAGAATGGCGCGGTGCTGGTGCCTTTGATTGCCTTACCAATGCAGTTACCAGTATTGATTTTTGCGACGGGTGCGGTTGATTTATTTGCCACAGGTCTCAACGGCTTGCCGATTTTAGCGTTATTATTAGCAGGTAGCATTATTTCGGTACTGGTGATGCCATGGGTGATTGCCCTGACCTTAAAAATGGCATGGTTAAATTAACAATCAATGCTGGCATGTTATATTCAGGTCAATATTGAAAAGAGGCAGCGGGGCTGGGATAAATTTTTCGTCGCCTCTGTCGGCGTAGGCACAGCAAGCAAGAAAAATTTGCACCAGTCACGCGGCATAGTATTGCCTATCCATTTCATTTAGTATCGACTATATACCTTTTCTGATGAAAGCCCTTTATCTTAACAGCATGATGAAAACTGGCAACTTTGCTATAATAGGCTATTCAACAAATAATCACGTGTAGATTCTATCCAGCGTTTAACGTCAGCAAGTTAGCGGGTAGGCGTATGAATCATGCGTTTTACTCGATAATCACCAGCTGCGCAATAGGTTTATTCCCATGCCCAACCTGAATAATGTCTCATCTCCTAGCCTGTGGCAACGCATTTGGCAGGTCTTTTTGACCACTGTGGGTACCAAGCAGTTTTTTCGTATCTTTGCGCCTTGGGTTAAGTGGCTCGCGATATTAGCCGGTCTCTGTCTGCTCATCGGTAGCGTTTGGGGCTTGGCATTTGCGCCGCCGGATTATTTGCAAGGTAATAGCTATCGCATTATTTTTATCCATGTACCCGCTGCTAGTCTCGCTATCTCTATTTATTTTGCCTTAGCGGTACTGGGTGTTATTTATCTGGTATGGAAAATTAAGACCGCAAGCCTTGTAGCTCAGGCACTGGCTCCGATGGGGTTTTTGCTTTGTGTGATTAGTTTATTGACCGGTTCTATTTGGGCAAAACCGACGTGGGGGACGTATTGGGTTTGGGATGCACGCTTGACATCTATGCTCATTTTGGCATTTTTATACGCTGGCGTCATGGCGTTGTTTGCCGCCTTTGAACATACTGCCAATCGCGGTAAAGCGGCCGCTATTTTGTCTATCGTTGGCGCGGTAAACTTGCCTATTATTAAGTACTCGGTGCAGTGGTGGAATACTTTGCACCAAGGTTCAACCTTTACCCTGACGGCGGCACCAAAAATGTCGGCAGATATGTGGCTGCCTTTACTACTGATGATTATTGGTAGTTATTTACTGGTCGCCTCATTGGCCATTTATCGGACCAATACCCTGATTTTATATCGCGACCAAGGCAAAGCATGGGTCAAAGAATACGTTCGTAGCCAAAATAAATAATCCTAAAATACAACCATAAACCAAGCAAATAACGGCTAGGGAAATAAAATGCAGCCTTACTTTTATAGCGTCTCTGAGTTTATTGCCATGGGTGAGCATGGTGTGTTTGTCTGGTCATGCTGGGCAATTACGGTCGGCGTGATGCTGATTTTTATTATTTATAGTCGCCGTCAACGCCAAGCGCTTATCAAGCAGCTATCCATTCAGCAAGCGCGTCAAGCACAGCGCGCTGCCAAGACCCCTAATCCTAAAACCAAACAACCATCCTAAACAATTCTCCTTAAAAAATTCTTTTTAATATCAAATTTTTAGCCTATCAAATAATAATGCCTTACTGGTAAATATATGACCGCATCGGTTGCTAGGGGGCTTATTGATTTGGGCAAAAAATGCTACCATATAGGTATTAGAAAAGTACGGTTGGACGGGCGTATTATTAAGTCAGTCCAATAAGCATTTCTTTAATATTTTTTGTTTTGCAAATGCGTAGTTTGTAAAACAGCGACTCATCAATGAGGTAGTGGTATGAACGCAGTTCGTCGCAAAAAACTGATGTGGGTTATGTTTACGCTTGCAGGGGCGGCGATTGCCGTGGTATTGGTGATTTACGCCATTGGGCAACAGACCGATTACTACTTTGACGCCACCGCCATTGCGCAAGGTGAAGCGCCGCAGGACAAGCGAATCCGCGCTGGCGGCATGGTCGTTGCCGGTAGTGTCCAACGTGCGCCAGACGACCCGTTAAGCGTGGAGTTTGCGATCACCGACTTTGAATCAACCGTACCCGTGACCTATCAAGGTATTTTGCCAGATTTGTTCGCTGAAAACTCAGGCGTGGTAGCAACGGGTAAAATGCAAGGCGACACCTTTGTTGCAGCCGAAGTATTGGCTAAGCATGATGAAAACTATATGCCGCCAGAAGTTGCTAAATCGATGAAAGAAAACAATCGCAATGGCGCAGTGCCTTCTTCTGAGCAATATAATCCTGCAGAAAAAATCCATAAGACCGATACTTTGCAGCAGTAATGGTTATTATAAAAAGTATTCAATATAAGAAAGCCAGTGACCTTTATCACTGGCTTTTTTGTGCTTACTCTCATTTTTACTTTACTATGGCTTACTAATCATCCCATTCTGGTGAATAATCTGGATGCTTGATTTTACGGCCATCGCTACGCGCTAAGCTACCAATTTTCTCGAGTTCATCCGCACTGAGCGTCACCTTGACAGCATCCAAGTTGCCTTGTAAGTGTTCAGGATTGGACGTTTTTGGAATCGCAATACGCTGCTTATCAGATAAAATCCACGCTAGTGAAACTTGCGCTGGCGTAATCCCGTGCTTATCAGCAATTTCCTTAATCACTTCATTATCAAACACATCACCACGCGCGAGCGGCGAGTAAGCTTCTAATAAAATATGGTGATTGTTTAAAAAAGTTTGCAGGGTGTTTTGCTTAATAAAGGGGTGAAACTCAACCTGATTAACGGAAATAGGCACATCAGCATATTTTTTAGCCTCGATAATATTGGCGATATTAAAGTTAGATACCCCAATATTACGAGTCAGCCCTTGTTTTTGTAGCTCGCAAAGCGCTGGCATCGTTTCAGACAAAGGCACGCGATCATCAGGCCAATGCAGCAGCAGTAAATCAACATAATCAGTATCTAAGTTTTCTAACGAACGCTTGGCTGCAGCGATAAGTTTTTCTGGCTCAAACTTCATGTCATCAGGAAATATTTTCGTCGTTAAAAAGAACTTATCACGCGCGACGCCTGATTGCTTAATGCCTTTTCCTACCTCGACTTCATTATCATAAGCTTGGGCAGTATCAATATGCTCATAGCCCATTTGTAGCCCTTGGCTGACCACATCGATACAGTCTTGTCCCGTTGATTGCCATGTACCCAGTCCGAGTACCGGAATGTTCGCTTGTCCAGCGGTGCGAATATTATAAGTTTTAGCACGCATATTATTATCCTTGTTTTTTTGTGATTTATTAATGGTTCTTATCGTTATTAATAGAGAATTTGAGCAGACATATAAATTTCTTAGATTTTATTAAGCGTCGATTTCTATTAAATCAAAGCTTATATTAAGGCACATTCTCTATTAAGCTTAGCCACTATAAAAAGAAAATAGGCTAAGTGAAAGAGTAAGTGACGCTTTCCTACAAACCACAAACAGGCTGTAACGTCATTGCGAGTCGTTGATTGTACCCATTCAATAAAATTTAAGAGCAAAAAAGCCCACTATTCAAAATAATGGGCTTTTTCAAATTAAGGCAATTTTAACTGTGAAAACGTTTTATTTATTCGAATTAATCGTTTTTACAATGGTTAATATTAACTATTGAGCAGCAGCTTCGGTAACTGGTGCAGTATCTGTTGTAGGAGCAGCGGTTGCAGGGGCTGTAGCAGTGTTCTCACCCCAGATTTTCGGGTATTTGTAGCCTGGGAAGCTATCATGAGCATACTTTTTAAAGGCGTCTGAGTTATAAGCGTTGGTCACGTCTTTAACCCATTTCTTATCTTTATCTGCCGTTTTGATGGCAGACCAGTTGACATAAGCGAAGCTTGGCTCTTGGAATAGCGCTTCAGTCAGCTTGATACCAGCATCGGTTGCGTAGTTGCCATTGATAACAGCAAAGTCTACTTCATCACGCGCACGTGGCAGCTGGGCTGCTTCTAGCTCAACGATTTTGATGTCGTATTTGCTATTATCAGCGATATCGGCTTTTGATGCGGTCAGAGGATCGATATTGTCTTTTAGGGTAATCCAGCCAAGCTCATCCATCATGACCAACGCGCGGGCGAAGTTACTTGGGTCATTAGGCGCAGAAACGCTCATGCCTTTGTAGGCTTCGTCAAGCTTGGTCTTTTTACCAGTATAGATGCCAAGTGGCGCAGTTGGCACTTGGAAGACTTCCACCAAATCAAGATTGTTCTCTTTTTTAAAGGTATCAAGATAAGGCTTATGTTGGAAGATATTGATATCTAAATCGCCATCAGCCAAAGCAATGTTTGGACGTACATAATCAGTAAAGGTGACCAGCTCGACTTCATAGCCTTGCGCTTCCAATGAGCCCTTTACTTGGTTACGAACCATATCAGCAAAATCGCCTTCAGTGGTACCGATCACAATCTTGCTATGTTCAGGATCGATATCGTTGCCCGCTGCCGTTTCTGTCGTCGTTGATTCAGTAGCACCTTCAGTGACTGGCTCTTTGCTAGCTTCTGGCGCTGATGAGTTATTACAACCGACCAATACAAGGCCTGATACGCCAACGGTGGCCAATGCGGTCGCGAGTTGACGGCTGATATCTGTTAATTTCATGAAACTTCCTTAATAAGGGGGAGGGAATAGGGATTAAATGTCAACAGTAAAAATCCGCATTAAAAAAGCAACATTATGAATAGTAATGCTGCTAAGTTAAAGGCTGTTAAGATAGTATCAAAATTAAAGGGAATCAGTTACAAAGTCAAGCATTTGCTTAGGATGAATCAGCATTAAACCTTGAGTATTATTCATATTAAACAGTCTTTGCCTCTCAAAATAAAAGGTGAAATCACCATAATAGAGAGGGTGAAGTCTAAGTTTTTGTCTTAACGTTTATCCAAACGGGTGGCGATCCAATTACCAGACGCCTGAATACCGATAACCATAATCGATAGCATCACGACGATAAAGACCATCACCTCAGTTTGATAACGATAGTAACCATAACGAATGGCCAAATCGCCCAAACCCCCACCACCAATCATACCTGCCGCCGCCGAAAACGACAGTAAGCTGATACATAAAATGGTCACAGACAACACCAAACCCGAGCGTGCTTCATTGAGCAATACTTTGATGATGGTCAAGGGGCGGGCGCCCATCGATTCCGTTGCTTCAATAATGCCGCGTGGTACTTCGCGCAGATTTTGCTCGACCAGACGCGCAAAGTAAAAGGAACCGGCAATCGCCAGTACTAGTGATGCAGCAATCGGTCCAATACCAGTACCAACGATGGCTTTGGTAAAAGGACTCATGGCAATCATCAAAATCACAAACGGGAAGGCGCGCATAAAGTTGGTGATCGCACCAAGGACACCATACAAGGTTTTATTTTGCAAAAACTGCCGATCACTGGATAAAAACAAGAATACCCCAAACAGACCGCCGATGACGATGGCGACCGTCGTTGAGATACCTAGCATAATAAAGGTATCTACAAACGCCTGCAAAATTTCTTTACGTAGCGCAAGCAGCTTGTCCAATGAGGCGGATAATTCAGCACCAGTTAACATGTCTATTCTCCTGCCTCTTAATCTTCATGAACCAAGCCTTTGCCAATCAGGGTCGTGGCCTGAATCAGACCGTCGCGGATATCGGCAACCTCGAGCAACTGCCCTTGATGTAACAATGCGGCGCGGTCGCATAGCCTACGAATGACACTCATCTCATGGGTGACGATGACAATGGTGACGCCAAGCTGCTCATTAATATCACGCAGACAAGTCAATAAGCTGCGCGTGGTTGAAGGATCAAGCGCACTGGTCGGCTCATCAGCCAATAATACTTTTGGGCTAGGCGCGATCGCACGGGCGATACCGACCCGCTGTTTTTGTCCGCCTGATAGCTGCGCAGGATAGTGTCCGGCACGGTCGGTCAAATCGACGATTTCTAAGCAGTCCATCACCCGCTTATAAATATCGGCGCGCGGATAACCTGCCACCGTTAAGTTAAAGGCGACATTATCATAGACAGTACGGTTGGACATCAGGTTAAACTGCTGAAAAATCATACCGATATTGTGGCGAGCGATACGTAAATCACTGGCCGATAAGGTGGTCAAATCGGTACCATCTATGATGACTTGACCGGAATCTGGGCGCTCAAGTAAATTAATCAGGCGCAATAAAGTAGACTTACCCGCGCCCGAATAACCCATTAAACCAAAGATTTCGCCTTGCTTTACCGTTAAAGACGTCGGCTCAACCGCAGTAAACCAATGTGGCTTGCCGTCTTTATCTTTTATAGACCGGTCGCTTAAAAAGCTTTTGGTCACATCGTTTAAGACAATCATGTCACTCATGGAATGCTCAAAATTTAATAAATATTTTTAATGGCTATGAAGCGGTTGCAGGCTCTTTTGCGTATTTGTGCGCAAATTAAAATCAACCTTCAATAACCCTATAATAAGGGGCGCTAATATAGCATATTATGCAGCGTTTTGGATATGGACATCCATGATTAACGGATAATCTTGGCGGTAGCGAGGTTAGCTGATGAGATTAATGACGGCTGTCATGTTGATAATGAGGGTCGTGTTTGACGGGTAATACCACTAAAAATCGCGTATGACCATTGATGGTATCTGTAATGATACGGCCTTGGTGCGCCGTTACTATTTGAGCAACCAACGATAAACCAAGCCCTGAGCCTTTGTTTTTTTGCTGTAAGCGTACAAAGGGGCTAAAGACTTCTTCGCGTTTATTTTCAGGGATACCTTCGCCTTCATCAATCACCGCCAGCACCGCAAATTTCGGTAGCGGGCGTGTTGGCTCGGCTTTCGGTTTTTTGAGATGCTTACTAAATATGCCTTCTTTGCGGGTAGCGTTTGCCGTGTCGCCGTTTTCTTTATTACCGTTTTCTTTATTATTGTCTTTAGAGGCGCTTTTGGCGTCATCCTTCTCAGTACTAACGCTTTTATCAGCCCCTTCTATATTTTTATTAATAGCCTTGTCATCGATGTCGTCGATGGATGTTTCTTGTTGTGCAGGAACCGCGCGCCAAATAACTTTTTTAATTTTTTCTGTCAGATCAGTGGTAAAGCGCTGATAGGTAAGTAATAACGACGGTTCAACAACGGCTTCGGTCTCAGTGGTGCTACTTAGGTCATTGTTTCGCTCATTAGATGAGTCAATAGTTTTTGCCGTCAATGATTTATCAGTATCTGTGCTGTTATCACTATTCGTATTGCCATCAATCTCAGTATCGGCCGTGATGCTTTCACCATTTTTATAAATCACTGGCGCCGGTAATAACGCTGCGGTCGATGCCTCTTCTGTCGACGTTGAGGTGGCTTTATTGTCGCTAGGAACAATATTATCGTTAGTAATTGTGGCATCAGCATTTTGCTGGGCGTTTTGATCAGTTTCAAGCGCATGGTCGCTATCAGGCGCTTCTTCATCATAATCAAAGTCTGGGCTGTTATAATCGACAAAGCTGCTACACAGTATGGTTTGCAAAAGATAATCTGGAATAGCGTCGGCTTCATCTAGCGTTTGTACGCCGTAAAGTAATACCGTAACGGGTGGTTTGCCGTGCAGCATAGCATTGGTCAATAGGTTACGAATTAAGTGGGTCAGCATCGATGATTGACCATCGATGACGATATGCTCGCCAATCAAGGTTGCTTGAGGATAATGCTGGCGTTCTTGGTTTACTAAATCATATAAGTCCAAATGCTCAACTTGTTGTAGCGCGTGTCCAGCATCTAAACGACTGACCAGCAAAATACTCTCGACCAAATCGTTTAATCCAGACAAATCGCGATTGATAGCTTGGGCACGCTTATCAAATTTTTCTTTGGTATCACTCGGCAATGCACCCGCCAGCATATCCATCATCTCAATCTGTAAGCGAATACGGGTGATGGGCGTACGCAGCTCGTGCGAGGCGTGCGCCAATAGCAGGTTATTGGCATTGATTAGGTGTTCAATTTTTTGTGCTGCTTGGTTAAAGCCGCGCGCAAGCGATGCAATCTCATCATTACCGCGGGCATTGACTCGCACCGTAAAGTCGCCGTCGCCCAATTGCGCCATTTGTTGGCTCATCTGATTGATACGCCAAGTAATGGTACGCGCAATCCACCAAAGCACCCCTGCCATGATAAGCAGCAGCAATAGCGTACCAGTAAATAAATTTAAGGCGGCAGAGAGGACAGGTTTTTTAGGCGGCAGGCGTGATTCGTATAATAGCGTATAGCCGGTGCTACTATAAACTTGGGCTTGCTTGGTTGGGGAGGTTTCGGCAAATGAGGGAAAGACGCGCGCCAATAGTGAGGGCGGCGCAGGCAATTCTAATGGCAAATCGCTGTTGTCGCTTTGCATGAGCAAATGACCTTCATTGTCATATAGGCCCATTTTTGCTTGCAGTGATTCATCAAAAATATCAAAGCTTTTCTTGACCACCGCTAGCATAAAGCGCGCTTGTAAACGGTTGTCTTTACTGACAGCAATATTTAGCTCATGCAAAAATGGGTCGACTTGACCCAAAATTTGCGTGGCTAAGATTTCTGAACGAATACCAGCGTCTTTGTCATGTACCAACTGGGTCAATAACACCATCGCTACCGCAAATAAAATAAGTGCCAGCATGACACTGGCAAATAGTTTGGCAAATACGGAACGAAAACCCAGTTGTTGCATTAAATCATCTCTATTATCAAACGCTTATAACCATTTTATTTATTTTATTTTAATAAGTTTATCGCAATACGGGCTTAGTTTAATAGCGTTTGATTGCATGTGCTAACTATACCTGATCGGTAGCGAATTGATAACCCACACCGCGTACGGTAATGATACGTTTTGGCTGGCGCGGATTGTCTTCGATTAACGCACGCAAGCGCGAAATATGCACGTCAATGGCGCGATCAATATTATCCGAGCTATCATCGTTTGGCATCGCTTGCCATAATTGCTCACGGTTTAACACTTTGCCCGAGTGGGTAGCAAAGTAATGCAGCAGCTGAAATTGATGCGTCGTCAAACGGACTGGTTGATCATCGATAGTGACTTCATGACTGTCAGGAAAAACGCTTAGGCGCCCAAACGTTAAACTATCTGACTGGCTGTCAGCTTGATTTGGCTGCTCATGACGACGAATGACGGCACGAATACGCGCGAGTAGTTCGCGCGGCTCAAAGGGTTTGGCAATATAATCATCGGCGCCCATCTCTAAACCTAATACACGGTCTGTGGTATCGCCTTTCGCCGTTAGCATAATAATCGGCACTTTATTGGTCATGTTGTTTTTGTTGCCACGTATCTTTTGGCAAACTTGCATGCCATCCATATCAGGCAGCATCAAATCTAGCACCACCAAATCGATGTCACGCTCTTTAGCGTCTAACAAGTCCAAACCTTCTTGACCTAGTCCTGCATGATGTACATCATAATAGTTCATGGTCAGATAATCGCTGATTAATTCGGCTAAATCTGGATCGTCTTCAATTAATAAAATTTGCTTACTCATAATTTTTCCTCTAGTTGTTGTTATAGTTTGTTTAAAATGCTGTTTAAAAATACTGCTTTAAAAGTGCCTATCTACAAATGCTGTCTTTATAAAACTGTTTTTGTAAATAAGCACGCCCTAAATTTTCAAAGCCCTTAACTCTTAGTTCATTCTCACTCAAAGCGTAATCCCTATTAGTTTACGCTATATTGCCTAAACAGGATGTTATTAAACAAGATAGGCTTTGTTAATGTTTCTACACAATGTAACTACGAGCTTTGGCGCTTATGAAACTACCGCCTTTTTTCCTTCAGATTCCACCGGTAAGTTTGCCAAGCAAATCAAACTGTCATTGGTAATACCGGCAATTAAATACTGCTTAGTCAAGGGGTCATACTCGATAACTTCGACGGGCTGGCGCGTCAAACGCTGGTCTTGTTTGATAATCCAAACGTTAGCATGCAAAGGACGCAGCGGCTTATAAGGCGGTTTGTGCAGCACGGTTAGGTCAACATTGTGCAGCGCGCGCTTAGGAACAATGGTTCCAACTTCTATTTGTCCGTAGTCAACGCGCCCAGTCACCTGCATATCAGGTCGTATTTGGTTGCGACTGACTTCATTATCAACCACATTGACATAAACCAATAGCTGCTTTGGTAACTCAGTGACTGTCAGCTTACTGACCTGACCGGTAAATTTATCTATCAAGCCTTCCGCCGTGAAGTTAACCGTTTGTCCAACGGAGATTTGTGATTTGGCTTCAATCGGTAAGCTTGCGCTAAAATGCAGCTCCGTCCCGTCGCTAAGCTTTAAAAGAGGTTGACGCGGTGCTACTTGTTGGCCGCTTTTGACGTATAGCTTTTCGATATGACCTGCGAAGCTTGCCCGTACCGTTATCAAATTATTCGCCGTTTCTGTATGCTTAGAAGCTTGGTTATTGTCTAAGTCGTTATTGCTAGCACTAGCAGAATTTCCTTTAACATCCTCACCATTTTTTTCTGTACTGGGTTTTATGTTATCTGAATTCTTAGCAGTGGAATCTTTTGGCGCCGCTTGAGTACTGTTGACGGCAGACGGTTTTGGTTCAGTGGCCGCACCTTTATTATCTACTACTTCATCTTCTACTTCTAAGGAAGTTGCTACTTCATCATCGGCTTGTTCAGATGACTCTGTTGATTCAATAGGCGCTGCTTGCCGTCGAACGGTGAATAATGGTGCGCCTTTTTCGACCCGTTGATTTTTTTTCACCAACACCTGCTCTACCGTCAGTGCTTGGGCAGCAATTAGGTTTACCTGTTTGATAGGCTCAATCTCACCTTCTAAGCCAAGGCTCGGCTGATAACGGGTTGGTTTGACGCTTAGGATATGATCAGGGGTCATCGTAATGCTATCAGCACGTATGAGCAGGGGCGTGTCAAAGGCCTCGCTATTTTCAGCTGTGACAGGTTCTGACGTAGGCGGGGAGGGCTGGCAGGCGATAAGCAGCGCCGCGCCCAAAAGATACGCACTCTTTTTTAATGGGCTAAAAGCTAAAAGTATGGTGCTTGAAAATTTAGCCTTCAAACTCCTTAAATCTATAAAACCTGTCATAGCGATTACCCTTGTCAACGAATTTTTATTATATAGGGAATTATGAGGCGGTGAAATGATTACTCTTATTTACTGATTTTGAATGACGAATTTCAGCGTACTAGGTATCACCCGATAGATTACACGTAAAAATAAATAGTTGATGATAAGCATGGTTAATGAGGAGAATTTGGCTAGAGTGATGAATTTACAGTTATTTATTTGAACATAAATTTATTAAATGACTGGAAAAGCGCTCATAACTGTGCTAAAACGAACATAATAAAATATATTGATACATTTTTATGACAAAAGAAAATTATTCGGTAAGGTGTGCCCTAATTCTATATAATGTCCAAAATATAACCGTATTAACGATTGTGCAGGTTCCCACTCAAAAGGGCTTATTTTAAAAGAGTTTATATTGAAAGTGCTGTTTTAAAGGAATTATTTCCTGCTTAATTATTCTACGTTGCTTTTAACGCCATTTTAACAACGATTATAAGGGCAATTGGGAAGCGGAAGAATTGGAAAATAAGCATTTGCAGTTATGACTGGATGGTACGTTTGCGCAAGCTAGTATTACTATCATAAAGTATCAAAAAACTTAAAATGCCGTGCAAATTGCTAAGATAATTCGCCGCAAAGTGCGTATAGTGACGGATGATAGTGCGCTATTAACCATGCTTAGTGAACAAGCAGATACTTAGCGTAAAAACTTAGCTATTTATTTTTATACGAAATATACCAATGGTCTAATTAAGATGACGGCTTATTTCCTTGTATTCGTCACCCAGCTTGACTTAGTATCTTAGTGTGATCGTTCATATTGATAAATAGTACCCCGAATAAATAGTCGTTTATAGGACAGAGATAATGGAAAATAACTTTGATGGTTTAAAAGTAATGGTAATCGATGACTCAAAAACCATTCGCCGTACCGCAGAAACTTTATTGCAAAAAGCGGGTTGTGAAGTCGTCACCGCCATTGACGGTTTTGATGCTTTAGCGAAGATTGTTGATAATAATCCAGATATCATTTTTGTAGATATCATGATGCCACGTTTAGATGGTTATCAGACTTGTGCCTTGATAAAAAATAATCCAGATTATGCGAGCAAACCGGTGATTATGCTGTCATCGAAAGATGGTTTGTTTGATAAAGCTCGCGGCCGCATTGTTGGTTCTGATGAGTATCTGACCAAACCATTTAGTAAAGATGAGCTTTTTGAGGCGATTAACCAGTATCGTTAAATAATCAGTAACGTGAATAGTAGCGCGTCAAAAACCTGCTATAAAAAATAGATTATAAGCTCGGTTATTTAGGTTAACAGTGAGTGCTTGCTGCTTAATTTTTATCTTGATGTAAATCATATTGGCATTCAATCAATGCGATTTATTTTTTAATCGGTTTGTTTTAACAATATATCCTAATGGATATCATCAAAAATAAAGGAAACACCTATGACTACTGTTTTAGTCATTGACGACTCGCCATCTGAGATGGCGAAATTTCGCGACATGCTTTCTAAAAATAACTTTCAAGTATTAGAAGCGAGCAACGGAGAGCAAGGCTGTCAGATGGCCGCCGACCACCTACCAGACGTCATTTTGATGGACGTGGTGATGCCTGAGATGAATGGTTTTCAGGCAACCCGCAAAATTACGCGCGGTAAAACGACTGCTCATATCCCTATTATTATGATCAGTACTAAAAATCAAGAAACAGATCGAGTATGGGGCAAGCGTCAAGGCGCTAAAGAATATATCACCAAACCGATTGATGAAAGTGGTTTGGTCCAGATAATTCGTAAAGTAATGGGGTAGCTTGTGGCATCCAGAGGATTTATTGAGCTGCTGCGTATAGCAGACTTAGCACGCGCGCGCAAAAGTGGTCGCCGCGGCGGCAAGGAGTTTGATTGGCAAGGCGTGGTATTTGAAATTGGCGGTCAGCGTTTGGTGGCACCAATGGGTCAAGTATCAGAAGTATTGTCCATGCCAGAATATACCAGCTTGCCTTTAGTAAAGCCTTGGATGCTGGGCATCGCTAACATCCGCGGGCGCTTGTTGCCGTTAACCGATTTGTCACGGTTTTTACAAGTACCTAGCCGATTGACGCAAATGAGCCAGCGTAAGGTCATTGTGATAGATCACGATAATGTATTTTCAGGGCTACTGGTCGATCAGGTGCTGGGTATTGAGCAGTTTACGCAAGATCAATATCGGGCAGAAGCGCTTGACTCTAGCTCGCCGTTTGCGCCTTATAATCATGGTAAGTTTGTCAAAGATGAGCAAGATTGGTATGTGTTTATGCCAAGCTTACTGGCACAGGATTTGCAATATACCGATGCTGCCATCTAGACATTTTTAATGATTAACGATGTTTACTAAATATCTATTTTTAGTAAATACCTAAACTTTAACAAACAAGTCGGTTATCAAACGGGGTGTTTGTTAATGCAAGAAAAGAACAAAGGCTGACATGGTTTGATGAGATGTCAGCATTTATACAGGCTTTGTGAATCACTGTTGTTTTGATGACAATATGATTTCAGAGTCAGTCACGATACGACTTTGACGATTGTTTGAAAGGAATAGGCACGATGAGTGATGTTATAAACAACCCTGTAGCTGGTACGAATAAAACAACGACAGATGCTAATAGTAAATGGAAGCTGTTACTAGGGCTTTGTGCTTTAGTGAGCGTGGCTTGTCTGTTTTGGCTGGTCAATTCATTGTCGTCGGTCAGTCAATATTTAACCAATTTTAATCAATCGGTCATCTTACCAGTGATTGTTTTTGTGATAGGTGTGCTGGGCATTTTATTTGCTTTATACCAATTACTCAAACAACGTGGCGGCTCCGAACGTTTATTGATTGAAAAAGAAACCTTACGCCGTCGTCAAGAAGCAGAAGCAGAGTCGGAGCGCGCGCGCCAAATTCAAGAAGAGAACGAGCGTAACCAGATTGCAATTTTGCGTCTACTGGATGAGTTGGGCGATTTGGCAGATGGTGACTTGACAGTAAACGCAACGGTATCGGAAGATTTTACCGGTGCAATTGCTGACTCTGTTAACTTTGCCATTGACCAATTACGCCAATTGGTACTGGTTATTAACAGTACTGCTGAGCGTGTCTCGCAGTCCTCAGAGCAAACGCAGATGAATGCAGTTGAGCTTGCTGAAGCCTCAGAGCACCAAGCACAAGAAATTGCTGGAGTATCAGCGGCTATTAATGAGATGACGGTCTCGATTGACCAAGTTTCAAATAACGCTTCAGAATCGGCGACGGTTGCACAGCGTTCGGTTGCCATTGCTTATAACGGCGCGGAAGTTGTACAGCGCTCGATAGAAGGTATGAACGTGATTCGCGATCAGATTCAAGAAACCTCAAAACGTATCAAACGCTTGGGCGAGTCTTCGCAAGAGATTGGTGATATCGTTGGTCTGATTAACGATATTGCTGACCAAACCAACGTTCTGGCATTGAACGCCGCGATTCAGGCATCAATGGCAGGGGAAGCAGGTCGAGGCTTTGCGGTTGTTGCTGATGAGGTTCAGCGTCTCGCTGAGCGTTCAGCCAATGCAACCAAACAGATTGAAACGCTGGTAAAAACCATTCAGGCCGATACCAGTGAAGCGGTTATGTCGATGGAATCAACAACTTCTGAAGTAGTACGTGGTGCCCGTTTGGCAAAAGATGCGGGTGAAGCACTAGAAGAGGTACAAACGGTTTCTAATACCTTGGCGGACCTGATTCAAAACATCTCTAACGCCGCGCTACAACAGGCCGAGTCTGCAGGTCATATCTCGCATACCATGAATATTATTCAAGACATTACCTCACAAACCTCGTCTGGTTCGATGGCGACAGCGCGCTCTATTGGTGAGCTGAGCGAAATGGCGGCGGCACTGCAAGAGTCGGTCACAGGCTTTAAGATCTCTAATGATGACGAGCAGTTGGAGCAAGAGCTTAGCGAAGATGAGTATTCAGAGGTTGATGAAAGTGTTTCGGCGAGCATGTAGTTTCTAGTTATCAGCTTATGACTGTGATATTGAAATATTAACCAAGCAGTTGCTCTACTCGTTTTTTCTGTTGAGCAACACTATTAATAGCAGGTCACGTGAATAATCATACTCAAAAAGACAGTCTGATGATAAATAAAGCTGACGCTTTGGTAGCCGAGGCTTTGTGGGATGATGTTGCTTTTGATACTGAGCAATGGCAACGCTATATAGAACAAGAGATTGGTTTTATATTGCCAAATGTTCAACGTAAATGGTTGGTCAACGCCGTCAGCCAAACGGCACTGGGCTATGGTTTGAGCATCATACAATTATGGCATCAGTTGCCGATTAATCATGAGCTGCGCCAGCAATTGTTAGATAAAGTGCTCATTCATGAAAGTCGCTTTTTTCGCCATTTGCCCTCTATAGAGTTTATCACTGATTACGCCTTGCGGTGGCAACGAGAGCAGCTAATAGCTGCTAGTACTAGCTGCAATGCTAATGATAGCAGCGCTAGTATTGATGCCAGCAACCCTGATGATTTACTCCGTATCTGGAGCGTCGGCTGTGCCAGTGGGCAAGAAACTTGGTCGCTGGCCATGAGTTTGGCCGCAAAGCAGCTGACCAATTACCGTATATTAGGGACTGACGTCAGTCAGCAAGCTTTAAAAAAAGCACGTTTAGGTCAGTATGATAATAAGCAACTGGCTTTGATTCCGCAAGATTGCCAGCAATTTATTCAACCATTGCGGCCAGCAAGTATCGTTGAAGAATTACGTTTTATGCCTGTGTCTATGCAAAAAAATACAGAGAAAAACGCTCGTACCCACTGGCAGGTGATGCCAACGCTAAAACAGCATGTACGCTTTGCTTTACACAACATTATCGACAAAAAACCGCCAACGCCGCATTTACAACAAGTCATTGTCTGCCAAAACATGCTGCTTTATTTTCGTAAGTTTGATCAGCGCGATATATTAGCGCGGTTATCAGAGCAGTGCGCAGTAGGCGGTTATATTATATTGGCTCCAGGTGAGGCGTTATTTTGGCGTCCTTCAAACATGCGCCGTATTGCGCACCCACAGATTAACGCCTGGCAAAAAACCAGTGCCTAAATTAGCGCCTAGACGAGTTAGGATACATCTATGAAAAACCAGCCCAACGACATGGTGACACTTGAGTGGTTACTGCCACTGTTTGATCAGCAATTATCACAGATAGCTGATGGCTGGCAATTGGGTGAAAAAAACGCTGATTATGAGCAGATGGCACAAAGCTATCATCAGATTGGTGGCGCTTTGACCATGATTAATTTGCCGATATTGGCAAATTTGGCTACTAAGCTCAGCTTACTTGCAGGGGCAGAAATAGACAATTTCGGTGCTGATGCCAGCCGTATTGGTCAAGTAGGGCATCGACTGCTTACACGTGAGCTGGTTTACTACGCACGTACGAGCAATTTTCATAGCGCTTTAATAAATAAAACATCAGCTGAGCTTACCCAATTCTTGGCACGTTATGATATAGCGACTGATCACCTTGTAGACGCTTCTTTAGACTCTAAAGAGGACAGTCTTGCTAGCATTGCCACTAACGATATTATTGATATGACGATACCCGTCAGTACGGCAATGGTCAGTTTAGACCAGGCGCAGTATCAGCAGTTGCTATTGGTTTGGCGTCAACAAGCGCAAGCGTTACTTGCCGCTAATACCAATGACGCTTCTATACTGGCGTCTTTAGAAAAAGTTGCTCAATACTTATGGCAAACCGCAGCAGATGCCGATTTGCAGCGTCTTTGGTATTTGACTGAAGCTTGGCTACATGACCTTGCCCATAACGAAACGCCGCGACCTAAGTATTACGCCGCGCTATTGAGTCAATTAGATGCGTTAATAGAGTCGAACACCCATCAAAAAGCGCTATCGCCGAGTGTTATCAGCGAGCTAATAGCGAATGTTTATATCGAAATCAACAGCCTTGCCAAACAGGGCGATATCACGCAAGCTATGCTGCAAAGGGTAGCGCCGCAAGAGGTCGAAACACGCTTTTTACCGCGTATCTTAAGTGATATTGATACGCTTGTTTTTAGCCTTGATAAGCCGCAAACCCTAATTAAACCACTACAACAAATCAGCAATCAGCTAGAAAGTCGTGGTTGGACATTGTTTGCCTCGCAAGCAACATCTATCCTAGCAGATATAGAACGTGACTTAATTGCCCAAACTGGAGTGGTAGAAGAGCAATCACAACAGCAGTGGCAAATTGAGCAGCGCCTCCAAGAATTATACAATGCTATCTACAATACCGAACAAATTATCTTAAGTAAAATAGGAAGCGCGGCTTCTTTTATACCTGCGGCTGACGTCATTACTCATGATGACATGGATAGCGTGCAAGTAGAAAGTAGCCACCAAATTAAGACGGACGATAAAGAGCTGCGCGAGCTGCGTATTGCGGTTGAAGACGTTAAGCAAGGCTTTAGTGATTATATTCAGCGCCAAGACCTAGCACTATTACCAGACGCTGTAGACTTTTCTAACATTGGCGAAGCTTTTGACAGTATGAGCCTGTCATCTATCCGCCAAGCGACCGATAAAATAGCAAATATATTTGATCAGTTAACCACTCATGATGTTGCCGTACTGAGCTGGGATGTCACCGAGGCCTTAGCCGAAGGTTTAACCTCTATCGAATTGCTGCTCGACTATCTTGCGCAGCAGGTCTTCGATCAGCTTTTATTGACCAAAGCTCATGAATATATCGACAAGGCGGCGACACTACTTAATGGCTATATAGCTGCGCCTGAAACCGTTAATGATACCTTTTTAACGCAAAAGCAAGTGACAAATGATGTACTGCGCTACGATGATAGTGGCGAGATTGCGCCTGTTACGGTTGCTAATGAAGACATTGATTTAACCGATAACACAAACCATAGCGATAAAAAAGAAAGCGCCGCTTTATTAAATGTTCGCAGTGAGCTTAAGCCTGATAACTTTGATGTGGATGAAGATATTCGCGAGATATTTATCGAAGAGGTTGAAGAGGTTGTTGCTGATTTAGAGGATTTCTTACCCATTTGGCAGCAAGATGTGCAAGACTTAACGCCATTAACTGAAGTACGCAGAGGCTTTCATACCTTGAAAGGGTCAGGACGTATGGTTGGTGCTTTTAGTATCAGTGAGATGGCGTGGTCTATTGAAAGCTTACTCAACCGTCTGTTGGACAAAACCCTACCAGCGACCGATGAGGTCGTGGTACTCGTCACAGAAACCACTAAGCATCTACCAGCGATGTTGGCGGATTTTGCAGCACAGAACCCACCAAGTTTTGATCCAGCCATTACCATTTTGCAAAGCAATAACTTAATGAGTCAGCAGCCTATCAATACAGGTTTAGAGGCATTTGATGGTAATTTCTCTACAAGTGAGGTTGAAAAAAATAATGCGGTACTAGACGAGAGCCTACAGTCGACAGATGAGAGACTCTTAAATACCGAACAAGTTGATACTCTAGACATAAAGGGCTCTGTTAGCAACTTTGACGAAGTCTTTGAAGTAGAAACAGACTTTTTAGCCTCATTAACGGATTTAGAGATACCAGAGGTATTAAGCCCATTTATGACAGCGGCGCAGTCGTTACCGACAGATGCTAACGATGCTGATCCTGATATCAAAGAGATATTTATAGAAGAAGCCAATGAAGTTCTAGAAGAAATTGTGCCCTTATATGAGCATTGGCAGCTTACTCCTGATAACTTAAGCCAGTTAACTGATATTCGTCGCGGTTTCCATACTTTAAAAGGCTCGGGTCGTATGGTTGGTGCTAATTATAGCGCTGAGCTAGCCTGGTCGATAGAAAATATGCTCAACCGTATTTTGGATAATACAATTGTAGCGTCTGCAGACATACAGCAGCTTATCGGTGATGTGTTAGCTGCTTATCCAACGCTATTAATTACCTTTGAAAATGACAGTCAAGATTATCCTGCACTTGTACCGTTATGGGTGGCTTGTGCTCAGGCTTTTAGTAAGCAATTAGGTGATGAATTCAGCTATTGCGCGCTACATAAACAACTATTTTATGGTTCTGAGCAGCAGCAGGACATAAGCACAGCGCAATATTCTGATGTTAAAAATACAGATCAAGAACTTGCTGATGACACTGCTTATGACATTGCCGAAAGTAACAGTAGTATTGATAGTACGCTGCAAACCATTCATTCGGTAAATGAAAAAATGGCCGAAGCGCCTATCGTGTTGACGCCTCAAAGCGAAGAAGAGCAAATCTTTTTCGATATCTTTGTTGAAGAGGCTGAAGAGCTGTTAGAAAGCGTTAAAGACTTTGTTTTTGATCACCAAGACGAGCCTTATGCCGCTGTAAGTGATGAAATTGTTCGCGCTTTTCATACCTTAAGAGCAGCGTCTGGCGCTAGTGCTTTGACGGCAATCAGTGAGGTTGGCACGACGATAGAGCAAAGTTTGGAGCTTTTGCAGCAGCAAGACACGCCAATGAATGCTCAGCATGTAAAAGCGCTTGCCCAGTCTGTGACGCTGATTGAAGGCTACCTAGCTAATTATAAACGCGATGTGCAGGAGCAAGAAATTTCGTTAGAAGAAACGCAAAGTCGGCAAGATATTGCTTCTTTACAAGCCATGCTTGGTGAGCAATACACTATTAACGATGATGAAGACTCAGCCGATGATAGACCAACGATAAGCCAATTATTAGATGATGATATTAATGAGTTACTAGATGCAGAATGGCAGCTAGAAGTGGTCTTTAATAATGCAGAGCAAGAACAGATTCAAAGTTATATAGCAAAGCAAATCTCACAAATAAAGCATCTAGCTAGCAAAGCACAAGCGGTACCAAAGTTTGCTTTAATTCTTAGCGAATTGGAAAATGCTTATACTTATTTAAGTCATCACCCTGAAAAATCTCGCGATACTGATATTCAAGTCGCTTTACTTGCAGGTCATTGTCAGCTAGTCGGTTTATTTGATGCTTTAGCGGGTAGCACCTCGTTGAAAATTGATGGGCAGGTAGTTGAGCAGCTAAAAGATATTGCTCAAAGTGACGATAGCAATATCAATGTAGAAGAAGGTACTGCAGGGCATACTGATGTTGATAAAGAGGCTGAGGAAGAGGCTAAAGGCACAGTGCAAAGTGTTGCTGCGCCTGAGCTTGCGCTTGAAACCATCGATACCGATATTGAGCTATTAGAAATCTTCTTAGAAGAGGCGCAGGAGCTTGATAATGCGCTTAATGATAGCTTTAGTAAATGGCGTGCTGACATCAGCAATATCAATACCTTAAAAGTTTTACAGCGCCACTTGCATACCATTAAAGGTGGTGCGCGTATGGCAGGCATACGCAGTATTGGCGATTTGACCCATGAGGCGGAGAGTATTTATGAGGCGTTCGTTGAAGCAAGACGTACGCCAACGGCGCAGTGGCTTGAAATTATGCAAGTCGTGCAAGATACTTTGTCATTGCAAGTGGCGCATATTGTCCGCTATCAGCAATCATTTTTTACGCCTGAACTGATTGAGCAGCTGCAGCAGTTTGAAAAAGCAGCAGCGTTACCAAAAGACGTTGAGCTTATTGTACCAATGCCGCAACATCAGGCTGCTGCTGAACCGCAAATCAGCGCCGATGAATACACGCATCGTATTGATAAAACTGCAGACTCCTTAAGTTTAGATAGAATTATAAAACAATCTTGGGCGAACGGCTTACCTGACCCAGATATTTTGGAGGTGTTTTTAGAAGAAGCAGAGGCGCTGACCAACCGCAATGAATATCTCCAAGCGTTCTTAAGTGATGCTAGTGATACGGTTGCATTGCAAGCCCTACAGCGCGACTTACACACCCTAAAAGGTGGCGCGCGTATGGTGACCGCAAGTGGTATCGCTGACCTTGCCCATGAAATGGAGTCCGTTTATACCGATTTTATTGATCGTCGCCGACCTGCTACCAAAAAAGTCTTGGAGCTATTGGTAGCCTGTCATGATTGGCTGGCAGATGCGGTATTTATTCTCTCGCAACAGGTGAACCCACCAACGCCAGACTTATTAATTGAGGCGCTGCAGCAATTTAGTAAAAACCCCGATAGCTTAAAACACATACCAAAAGAGTCGTTGCAACCGCAGCGCGATGCTATTTTGCTGGCGAAAGAAAAGCAAGAATCTACCTATATTCAAAAAGATATCAGTGAGATGCCGCCGATGGTGGCTGATACGACTGAGCAAGAACAGAACGCCAGTAGCAGCGAGATGATTCGTATCTCAGGTGGTCTGATTGAGCATATGATTAATCTATCAGGTGAATCAGCGATCAACCGTGCGCGTATCGATATGGGCATGAGTAGCTTGACCACTAGTATTGAAGAGATGGGAACGACTGTACAACGTCTAGCGGATCAGTTGCGCCGGATGGAGATTGAGCTTGAAGCGCAGATTTTATCGCAGATTGATGATGAGTTGGTCAATCATGAAGGCTTTGACCCTCTAGAGATGGACCAGTATTCTTCGCTAAACCAACTTTCGAAATCCTTGACCGAGTCGGCCTCGGATTTGGTTGATATTAATCATACCTTACTTGAAAAAATGCGTGATAGCGAAAGTCTATTGCTACAATTATCGCGGACACAAACTGAGCTACAAGACGGCTTGATGAATTCGCGGATGGTACCCTTTACCCGTCTAACGCCAAGGCTTGAGCGTATCGTGCGCCAAACGGCTAATGAGCTGAACAAATCGGTTGATTTAAAGATTATCAATGCTGATGACGAAATGGATAGAACCATTTTGGAGCGCATTACCTCACCGCTTGAGCATATGTTACGTAACGCGGTCGATCACGGAATTGAAACGGTTGCAACGCGCTTAGAAGCTGGTAAAGAGCGTAATGGACAAATTACTTTAGAAGTCCTGCGTGAAGGTAGTGAAATCATTATCCAGTTAACTGATGATGGACGCGGCATTGATGTAGAAGCAGTACGCAATAAAGCCATTTCTCAAGGTTTAATTGACGCCGAAGACAGCAGTTTAAGCGACCTTGATATCATGCAGTACATCTTTAATGCTGGCTTAAGTACCAGTAAGCAGGTGACGCAAATATCAGGTCGCGGTGTCGGTATGGACGTGGTGATTAGTGAGATTCGTCAGTTAGGCGGCTCGGTATCAGTGGTGTCAGAGCTTGGTAAAGGCTCGCGCTTTACCATGCGTGTGCCGCTCACGGTTGCCGTGTCTGATGCGTTGGTGGTTCGCGCCGCAGACCGCTATTATGCGATACCGCTGGTGCAGATTGAGCGCGTCGTACGTATCAGTCCAGAAAGAATTTATGACTATTATCAATCGGGCGCAGCGACGCTTAACTTTGAAGATAACGATTATCGCGTGCGTTATTTAAATGAGATTTTATCAGGTAATAAACTCAATGAACTGGTCGTCAATACCAACACCAGCGTGCCACTAATTATTATCAAAAACCGCAGTGGACAAAACATGGCCCTACAGGTTGATCAAATCGCAGGATCTCGTATTGAGGTCGTGGTAAAACCTTTAGGCCAACAGTTCTCAAATCTATCGGGTATCTCAGCAGCAACCATCATGGGTGATGGCTCGGTCATGCTTATTCTTGATCTTATTGCACTGATGCGAAATGCCGCTTTAGGCAGAGAATTCGCAAAACCTGCTATCAGTGTTCGTAGCAGTACAGAATCTAAAACCACCATTTTGGTTGTCGATGATTCAGTCACGGTACGAAAAGTGACCTCACGTTTCTTGGAGCGCCAAGGTTTCAATGTGGTCCTTGCCAAAGATGGTATCGATGCGCTTGAGATTTTACAAGAAACCACGCCAGACTTGATGTTACTTGATATTGAAATGCCGCGTATGGACGGCTTTGAAGTCGCGTCGCAAGTACGTCATAATCGCCGCCTGCAAGAGCTGCCTATTATTATGATTACCTCACGTACCGGTGAAAAGCATCGCGAGCGCGCTTTTGAGATTGGGGTCAATGACTACATGGGCAAACCTTTCCAAGAAAACCAGCTTCTTAATAAAATCCAAGGTTTATTGGGTATAGAGGCTAGCTTAGTCAATGAAGGATAATGTACCTGCCTTAATACTAAGGGATAAGCATAAAAACGATATCAGGGTACTGGTGGTGGCAGAAGACCACCATCAGCGCATGGCTTTTTCTGACACCGTACGTAGTTGTGGTTTGCAGCTGGTTGACTGCGTATCAAGGACGCAATTACAAAATAGGTTGAGCCGCTATACAGCGCCGATTGATATTTGGCTCATAGATGGTGATTACGATGAGCATATGGCAGTAGCGACTACTACCGCTCAACCTGCTACCGTTCTAGTCGGATTTAGCCAGGCGCCGTATCTTAATGAAGCCCAGCAATATGCCAAATGGCAGCGCAAACTCAAGCGTAAGCTTGCGCAAATGCTGGCGTTGCCGTTATTGAGTGATGCAATAGATAGCCTTGCTTATAAGAATACGGCTTATCAAAATGAGACTAACGATTGGCATTACGTGGTATTTTTAGGTGCTTCGATGGGCGGGCCTAGTGCGGTCAAAGAGTTTTTAGATCATCTGTCACCCACCTTGCCTGTGAGTATTTTACTGGCCCATCATTTTAACCAAGCGATGATAGGCACGCTACCACGCATACTCAATCGCCATAATGACTGGCGCTGTCAGCTGATAACTTCCTCACAGCGTTTGCGCGGCGGGCAATGCCTCATTGTACCCATTGATAAACAAATTGTTTGCGATTCAACTGGTCGTATCATCTTAATGGATCAGGCGTGGGAAGGCGATTATAAGCCAGCTATCGGTCAAATCTTGAAAAATACCAGTGATGTTTATGGCAGTGAGCTTATCAATATTATCTTCTCTGGGATGGGAAATGATGGTTCGCAGTATTTAAGCTTAATCCAAGATAATGACAGTCAATTGTGGGCGCAAGACCCAAGCTCAAGCGCTTGTCCGAGTCAGCCGCAAGCTATTATTGATTCAGGTTATTGTCAGTTTGTCGGTAGTCCCAAAGCCTTAGCAGAAAAACTTACCCATTATATTGCTGAAAGGGCGATGCCCGCCTCTTCGTAGTCATTTATTGTGAGCGACATATGAAACAGATTCTAAAGCACTCATTTGAAGCCGTGAGCTTATTGACCACCAACAATGGTATGCTCGACGTAACGATTGTCCCAGCCACCGACCAACCGGATTGGCTTATCCCTAGTAGTTTGATTTTAAGTGTCGATGAGTATAGTGAACATACATGGACTTATGAGTGGCAACAACAAGAAGTCGCTGTGTTCCATCTACTACCGCGCCATCAAACGCCGGACAAGATGATTATTTTAGAAGGCAATACTACTGCGCATCGTATCGCGCTACAGACAGCAGGCGAGCTCCGCCAACTACAGGCGCGTATCTCCGACGTCAAAGATATCGACTTGCCTGAGCACTTTATCAAAACCGACAGCAAAACTGATACCGTTCAGCAGCGCGTCCAAGAAGATGTTGTGCTATCCTACCTTTTCCAAGCGGTGATGATCGATGATACGGTTTACGTAGTGCCAGATTTGGATAAAATCGCCCATCAATTGGTTGACTTAGATAGCTAATTTGCTCATGGTGACGCTTTTTATCATGGGCTTTAGTGTTAGCTCTAAAGAAAGTTATTAGCCTTGAGCTGGGATAAATAGTTATTGTATTAATTTGCCAGCTAGTAGGTTTTTAACACTGTCATTTGATCCGTATCAGTCAGCGCCTATAAGTATCGATGAATAGGAAGCGATAAAATATACTATGAATAATATCCATTCAAATCTGACAAAGTGGTCGGTTGCTAGTCGAATCTTTCATTGGGTTAGCGCCTTATTATTACTGGTCACTTGGATCATGATACTGTTATATGACAATCTTGATAGTAAGGTCTATATCGGATTGCACAAGGCATTTGGGGTCAGTTTGTTGTTTTGGATGATTGCCCGCGTGATCAGCCGTATTTTTACTAAAGCACCGCCAGCGTTGGCAATGCCAAAATGGCAAATGCTGCTTGCACAATTATCCCACTTTGCTTTATATGCGTTATTAATTGCGATGCCTATGGCAGGACTACTGATGTCGGTATATGGCGGCCGAGCAGTTGACGTCTTTGGTTTATTTCAAATCCCTGTCTTTGTCACCCCCGATAGAGGGTTGGCACGGCTTTTTAATGACTGGCATACCGATATTTTATGGCCGATGATAATTGTTTTTACTTTGATGCATATTGGCGCCGCGCTATATCATCAATTTATCAAAAAAGACAATATTATGGCGCGTATAAAATAACGACTTAAAAATGGGAAGAGCGCGTATAAAAAAGCCCTAAGTATGAAACTTAGGGCTTTTTTTGTGCCAGCATTTATACTAGCAAACGCTATAAATATAAAATTATGCTGTTTACTTTTTATGTTCAGGCAAACTGATATTCATCTCGAGCACGTCTAAGCTGTCTTCAGAGCGATGGTTGATATTAACATCATCAATCTGTACACCGTTGACGTACTTATTAACCACTTCTAGTATTTCACGTTTCATTTTTTCAATACGATCAGCAGTCAAGCGATTATTCAAGCGATTTTCACTTGCAACAATAACTTTTAAGCGCTCAGTTGCCATATTAGCACTGCCAGCACTGCTGCTGTCATCCGTACCAAATAGGCTACTCCAAAATCCTTTTTTCTTACTCATCATTAACCCCCAAACCAGCGCTGTAGTAGACTCTTTTTCTTCACATCAATATGACGTAATGGACGCTCTTCTCCTAAGAAACGGGCGACGATATCGTCATAACATTGACCAGCCACTGAATCGGTATAATGAATCACAGGCTCGCCATGGTTAGACGCTTCAAGCACTGAATGGCTTTCAGGAACCACACCAAGTAACGGCACTTTTAAAATATCGTTAGAGATGGTATCGATATCCATCATCTCGTTAGCAGCAGCACGGTCGGCGTTGTAGCGGGTGATGATTAAATGCTCGCGTACCGTGCCCTGATTTTCAATCACTTTTTTGGTTTGGCTTTGCAAGATACCAATGATACGGTCCGAGTCACGTACCGAAGAGATTTCAGGGTTGGTGACGATGATGGCTTCATCTGCATGATACATCGCCAACTGCGCACCGCGCTCAATACCAGCAGGCGAGTCGCAGATAATATAGTCAAACTGCTTTGACAACTCATCCATGACTTCTGTAACGCCGTCGTCTGTCAACGCATCTTTATCACGCGTTTGACTGGCAGGCAGGATATATAAATTTTCTAGTTGCTTGTCTTTTACCAGCGCTTGTGACAGGCGGGCATTGCCATTGATAACATCGACAAAGTCATAAACAATTCGATTTTCGCAGCCCATAATCAAGTCTAGATTACGTAAGCCTACATCAAAATCGATAACAACTGTCTTATAGCCACGTAATGCTAAACCGGCGGCAAAAGAAGCGCTGGTCGTGGTTTTGCCCACACCGCCTTTACCCGAAGTGATTACAACAATCTTCGCCACAATGGCACACTCCTATGAATTGATGGGATATTTATTAGTTAAAACATTTTAGATGAAACAGTATAGATGTAAAGTAGCACAATTGCTCGGCGTTTACCTAGCCGAGATGTGCTATCTGCGAGCGTAAGCCTAGCATAAATATACAAAAACTTATAGCAAGTGCATATTTAAGCACAAAAGCTGCCTACAGATAATGGTTATATCAGCTAAATAGGGAGCCAAAGCACCCTCTATTATCTGCGCTCAACGTCCGCGCCTATAGTCTAGCGTAAATAGTGGCAGAGCTAACAATCCATCATAGCGCAGTTTTGTTAAGTAAACTTACTATAATATTAATCGTACTATTTAGACGTCAATTTATCATCTATCATCAAATATATTCAAACTGATAATGATGAAATGACGCCTTTGAGTCGTCTAAAGATTAAATAAAACCTAAGCGTTATCCATGACCGTAAAGACCAAGCCCTGACCTTCTAAATAACGCACTTCAACGGATTTATCAATTACGTGCTCGGGTAGGTTATCGCGCAGGCAATAAGTACCAGCGACCGATACCAGTGAAGGATTAAATACTTGGCAGAAAATACGCGCGTCTTTATCGCCAGTTGCGCCTGCGACCAAACGACCTTGGGCGCGACCATAGACGTGTAGGTTGTTGTCAGTAATGGCTTCAGCGCCGCTATTGACACTGTTGGTCAAAATCAAATCGCCACCGACATGGTTGAGGCTTTGTCCCGAGCGCAGCATTTGATCATAAATCAAGCTGGTAATATGCTCGGCACTGATAAGCGTCTCTGCCGTCAAGGTGGTTTCAGTCGTTGCATTTACCTCGGTAGTGGCAGCAGCTTGGCTATTTACAGCTGAGCCAGCATTATCCGTAGTAGAGCTGACAGAATCGTTCGCAGGTGTTGTTTGTGCGCCGTCTTTAGAAACTGCTACTTGACTTAACTGTGTAGTGGCTTTTTTACTGGGCAAAATACGCTCGATACGTTTGCCATCCGCTGGGAATATCGCCAAGCGTAGCTGACGTGCTTGCTCATCAAGCAAACCTGTGACCACGCCGATAGGCTGCAAACCCCATGACCAAAGCAGCTCTACCAATGCTGCTAAATCCTGCTCGACTTCACTGTCAATCAATACAGGAATATTGCTATTTTTATTACTCAGTGTACTTTCAAGTTGGCTGCCAATCGCCGCAAAATCATCGGTGCTAAACTGCAGCCGTGAAAAGGTCAGCATTTTGCCATAAAATGCCAAAGCTGGCATTTCAGGCGAGTCAAGCGCCTGCTGATTGTTGTCTGAAATCGTCATAATATACATCCTCAAAAATGGTCGTGTTGCGGTGTTCAATGTGCCGTTTTTGCCTCGGCATATAGCATCAAAGTCTGATTATTAAAAGTGTGGCTTTCAAAAATGTGTATATCAAAAGTATGATTGTCAAAAAATCTGGTTTTCATTCAAAACACTACAAATTAAGCATGTCTTGATGCTTCCATTGCTGCACTTTTATTTGGGCTTCAAATTCGTCTAAACCATCGGCGATGATGCTTGATATTAATGTATCAAGGGCGCTGTTGTCGGTATCGATTTGAGCAACGCCGCTGGCAATAGCAACCATTAACGCGTCAATACGTTCGGCGTCAAGCAGGCGCTCATTCAGTGCATATACCACGTTTTCGCCGATATTATGCCCGACATGTTGTAGCTGCGACTCAATTAACGTCCCAGCAATGGGTATCATACGCAGATAGCGGCGTAGTTCAGGCGTATTGGCCAACCCCTCTTTAATAGCGTTACCCATTTCGGTGGCGACAATAGTGCCGCCGCCCGATGACTCGGTCAGTGCCTGAAGTTTTGGCGCCAGCTCTTTACGCAGTAGCGATAATATCGCCGCTTCAATCTCATTGCGATTGCGGGCAATGGTAGATTCGATAAAGGATTTATGAGTGTTAGGATCGGTCAGCTGCTGACGAAACGTCTGAATGGTCGTTAAGATGACGCGGTCAGACAGCTCTTCTAACAGCAAATTAATATAAAAATTAATGCGATTAATCCACGGCTGTGGCAGTACTTGATAACCTAGCTGATATAAGCGGCGCCCGATAATCACGGCGCGAAATAGGCGCAGCGCGCGCAACTGCGGAAAACAGCCTAACACTTCATACCAATGCACAAAAGGGAAAAAGAACCAGCGGTAATATACCTTTTCTTTAATAGCAACTGCCCAGCGCAATAGCAACTCGGCAATCAAGAAGAGCGTAAAAAAACCGCCCGCTGTCCGTAGCGAGTCATGAATATGGTTTTGATACCAGTTTAATGCCTCGCTCATACTCAACCACTGCGCAGCATTACTACTAAAATTACTCATCAAAATAGCGTCAGTACTGATTAAAAATAAATCAATACTGATGGCGATGAGCATCACGATGTCATAGGTCAGCTTCAAGCGATTGGGCTGGGGACGATTCGGTCTTGGCGGCGGGCTGCTGGGTAGGTCTGAGGACTGAAGAGGCGCTGGTGTTATCGGCGCACGGGTAGAAGAGGCGGGCACAGTCATACCTTATTTAGTAGTAAATGGCATTGGTAGTGAGTAATCTTTTGCCAATCACTACCAAATAAGCGGCAAGTTTTAATGGTTATTCACATTATCAATGAATCATGCCAAAAAACAAGCCATCAACCATTATAATTTGGTATTTTAGCCGTTATCTTTTTATATAAAAAGCCATAATTTTTAATGGCTTTTTTTAATCAGTTTTTTTAATGTCCTTTTTTATTCACTTTGATGCGCCGCTTGCGGATGACTCTCAAATTCTGCCAGCATTTTTGTAATACGCTGATCTTTTTGGCGCCAAATTTGCTCGACCCATTCAAACATTTGCGCTTTAACGGCCTCATCGTTTTCGTAGCCGCCGTCTTGAATACCGGCAAACAGCGCATCGGGTATGGCAATATGGCGGACATCGACGCCTAAGCGTTTGATATTGCCTTTCCACAAATCGCCATAGGTTGGCACGCCGTCAGGGTAGACGATGGTCATATCTAAGATACCATCGATATCAGCGCCCAAGGCATTAATGGCTAGCGACAGACCGCCAGCGCGCGGCTTCAACAGATGGGTATAAGGCGAGTTTTGTTTATCGTGTTTTTCTTGGGTAAAGCGTGTGCCTTCCAAATAATTCAACAAGGTAAACGGCTTGTCTTTTAATAACGCACAAGCGCGCTTGGCTTCTTCGATATCTTTACCTTTAAGCGCTGGGTTTTTAGCAACTGCTTCTTTAGAATGGCGCCGCATCATTGGAAAGTCTAAAAAGTAAAATGCCTGCCCAACGATAGGAATATAGATGAGCTCAAACTTGGTGAAAAACCGGGTCAGTGGTAAGCGTTTTTCACTAATGTATTGCACGATGCTGGTATCTACCCAAGACTGATGATTGCTGACCAGCAGATATTTGCCGTCCATATGTACATCATCCGGCAATTGAATGCGCCAATCCTTACGCGGTAACATGGTATCAATCAAAGCATTATTGCTACCAATCCAGTGCTCGGCAATCTTTATTACCGTCTTATCAGCGATAGGAGCGCCCGTGATAATTTTGCCAACGCCCATAAGCCATAATGGAATACTGCCGCCAAAACTATTGGCAGCGATGACTCCGGCCGCTGTGGTAAGCGACATTGCTTTGCCAAGTTTTGGCGCGCGTTCGTGTATTTTTTGCATCGCAGCGTTCAAACGCATGTCTTATTCCTTACTATTTGCTCGTTAATCGTTTCATTATTATGGTTAAACCGGTGTTTTATATCATCTCAAAAATACGGCTCATTTTTCTAACAAGTTTTAGCAAATTATAATCGCATTTTATTTAATAAATTTTAGTACTAATATTAGGTAAGACCTTATTTTAGTCCAGTAATTTTTCGGATTTTTAATTCGTAAAATGTTTGTACCAAAGTTTTTATAAGATAATGTTAGCAGAAAATAATTAGAGTGTACGACTGTAAACGTGACTTGCGGTAACAAACAACGTGCTTTTATAAACACTAGACTATAGATACTTATGCACTTTCCATACATAGATGTGACAAAATATTACACACAAATAGACGGTAATTGCCATAATAATAGTAAGTGTGAATAAACAAATAAAAAGGTTTGTTGACGCATATTCGTGACAAGCAATATCTATAAAAACACCGTTTATTTATCGATACCTATATTGATAGCCCATTTTTTCAACTTAAGAGGACATATTATGCGTAATACATTAATGGTTGCAGCATTGGCATCAGGCTTAGCATTGAGTGGCTGTACGACTGATCCAAACACTGGACAGCAACGTTTAAATAAAACTGCTATCGGTACGCTAGCGGGTGCAGCTGGTGGTGCCACTATCTCAAAAGCAACAGGCGGTGATAAGACTGGTCGTGATGCGGCTATCGGTGCTGCATTGGGTTCAGGCGTAGGCTACTACATGGAGCGTCAAGCGAAGCAGCTAGAGCAGCAAATGGCGGGTACTGGCGTTACGGTTACCCCAAATGCAAACGGTAACATTGACTTGGTTATGCCAGGTAACATTACTTTTGCTTTTGACAGTGCTTCGTTGAACCCATCGTTTAGACCAACGCTTGATAAACTTGCGGCTACAATGAATGAATATAACCAGAACACTATTACTATTGCCGGTCATACCGATAGTAAAGGTTCTGATTCTTATAACATGAAATTATCACGTGATCGCGCTTATGCGGTAGCAAACTATCTAAGTGCTCGCGGTGTAGCCTCTAGCCGTATTAATGTAGTTGCTTATGGCGAGTCTCGTCCAGTTGCTGATAATAGTTCTGAATACGGCCGTCAACAAAACCGCCGTGTTGAGTTGACCCTTAATGCGCCAAGCAGCGTTCGTTAATCGCTACTGATATTTAAAATATAATATAAATTAAAAAAGACCAACGCAAAGTTGGTCTTTTTTTTGCTTGAAATTTGTCTAATACTCAAAAAATTACATTTGATAATAGTTATCAATAACATTATAATTTGCAGGGGTTAAATTTTGTCAGCCTTTAGCGGGCGTTTAAATTTAACTAGGGTTTAAATGGATTTTATCTTATTGAAATTATAAGTCTTTAAGCTTTCCTTTTATCACTTTATTACTTTATCTTTTGTCATTTTATCTAATGTATCTCATCGAGGATGTGTATGAATATCAGCCCAGCGATAAGCCGTAAAATTTTACCGACTACTTTAGCTGCTGCATTGGCAGGGATACTGCTAGTATCAGGATGTACCAAACAGTCTGATGAGACCACAGCGTCAGAGGCACAAACCGACGTCCAAGCAACCCAAAAAAGCGACAATAAAACGTCTTCCGCTGCTGATCAGGCGCATATCGATCGATTGTTGATTAGCTATGCTGATATGGCGCACGCCGCCTATAAAGATTCTTTAGAAACGGCCAAACTTTTACAAACAGCAGTGAATACTTATGTGGACACGCCGACCCAAGCCAATCTTGACGCTGCAAAGGCTGCCTATAAAGCCGCGCGTCAGCCATATTCACAGACTGAAGTGTTTCGCTTTGACGAAGGCTTTGTGACCGCTGATGATAAACGCGCGCTTGGTAGCGTTGATGGCTGGGAAGGGCAGGTAAATGCTTGGCCGCTAGATGAAGCTTTGATTGACTATGTCAGTGACAGTTATGAGGGTGAATATAACAGTCAGGATAATATTATCAATAGCGAGAGCATCACGGTTGGTAGTATCAAGCAAGATACCAGCACTATTACGCCTGACTTATTGGCTGAGATGAACGAGATTGGTGGTAGTGAGGCCAATGTCACCACCGGTTATCATGCGATTGAGTTTCTGCTGTGGGGACAAGATACCAATGGCGTTGGTGAAGGTGCAGGTAATCGTCCGGTGAGCGACTATATAACGACCGAGGGCGAATGTACCAGCGGCGATACGACAAACCCAGATGCGAGTATTTGCGAGCGCCGTGGACAGTATCTAAAAGCGGTTACCCAGTTATTGATCGATGATTTGACCGCGATGGAAGCCCAGTGGCAACCTGATAGCGAAAACACCTTACGTAGCGATATGATGGCTCGTAAAGACAAAAACGGTCTGCGTCAAATCATGTATCAAATGGGCAGCTTAGCGCTTGGCGAGCTAGCTTCTGAGCGTATACAGGTGGCGTTCGTCACTGGCTCTACCGAAGATGAGCATGAATGCTTTAGTGATTTGACCCATTTAAGCTATGCCAATAATGCCCGCGGTATTCAAAATATCTTTAATGGCGGCTATAAAACCGTCGCTGGCAAGACAGTAGGCGGTTATGGACTAAAGAATTATCTTGTCGATACCGGCAATAAAGAAGCGGCTGATAAACTTGCGACTGATTTTGCTAACGTCGAAGCAGCGTTTAAAGTCATCGTTGAAAAAGCTGAGAAAGAAGGCATCAAGGTCGATCAGATGATTGCAACCGTAGGTCAAGCCAGCAAGCACGGTATTTCTGCTGAAGAGCAAAACAAACGCCGCGGCTGGATTGAAAGTAGTATCACAAGCTTACAACAGCTAACCGATGGTATTGAAAATGCAGCAAAAGCCGTTGGCATTGATAATTTAGACGCTGATGCAGGTTCACAGTTTTAAGTAGGTCTTATTTAAAAGGACAGTTATTTAAAAGGGCGGCTATTTAAAATGAAGTTTTCGGTTCCAATTTAGGAAGCCTTAATAGCCTGTATTTATGTGCCTGATGAGTCGTTATCAGTGAATGAGAATTATTTTTATAGAAAAATAATTTGGGTATAATATACACGTTGTCGACCGCTGTTGGCAGCGTGTTTTTTTATAGCGCAGCAATGATTTATCGAATTGAAATATCTATTGACTAAAAATGCTTATCAAATAAAAGTGAAAAAATTATAGCACGCGTTTTTAATGGTTCCATACCAGAACTAAGGTTCCCTATGAGTAGCAGTAATGTGTCAACCGCCAAACAATCTACCGCGTTTTATTCTCCTTTAATATTTAAAAATTCGCTATTAAAGCTATCGCTAGGAGTGACATGCGTGCTCTCATTAAGCGCCTGCCAGCCATCTCCAACGGACGACACCGCCAATAATAACGACAATAAAGCCCAAGACAGGAGCTATTTGCAAAATATAACGCCTGAGCGTACTCAAACGATTGAAGCGCTAGCAGGCGTCCCTATGCAGCAGCTTGCCAGCTTTGATGCGCAAGAAATCAAACAAGGTGGCGATACGGGCATTAGTATTACCACGAGCGAAAGCTACTCTAAACCTTCCTCAAATATCACCGCCTCACGTAAAGGGTCTTTCTTTATCGGCAATGCGTTTTTTAGGCAACCTTGGGTGGTCGCGCCGGCGAGTACCGATAGCCGTGATGGGCTTGGTGCTTTATTTAACGTGGCTGCCTGTCAATCTTGCCATATCAAAGACGGTCGTGGTCATGCGCCGATGAACGCTGATGACGATGCCGACAGCTTGCTGATTCGCCTTGCTATGCCGGCGACTACCGAAGCGCAGCGTCAAAAGCTAAAAGATTCCTTGATTGAAAAAGTCGTCCATCCTATGTATGGCGGTCAATTGCAGGACCGCGGTGTGCAAGGCGTGCCTGCTGAAGCCCGAATTGTAGTAGAGTGGAGCGATAAAGCCGTTACATTTGCTGATGGTCATGTCGAGACCTTGCGCGCGCCAACCTTTAATCTGACCAAACCCGGTTATGGGCCATTTGACGATGAGCTGATGGTATCGCCGCGGGTAGCCTTACCGATGATTGGGCTTGGGTTACTCGAACAGATTCCAGACGATGATATTAAAAAACAAGCAATCAAAGTAAATAGCGCTAATAGCGACATTAGCGGTAAATTTAATATAGTCATGGATCCACAAACGGGTAAAGTGGCATTAGGACGCTTTGGCTGGAAAGCTGGTCAAACCAAGCTGATTACTCAAAACCAAAGTGCGTTTAATGAGGATATGGGGCTTACCTCGAATATCCGCCCGCATGAATCGTGTATGCCAGCGCAGACCGCTTGTGTGAATGCCGCAACAGGGGCTGATGAGCAAGGTAATGGTGAGCCGCCCGTAGAAGTCAATGATGAGGTAGCAAAATTCGTCGAATTTTATACCCGTAATCTGGCGGTGCCGCATCGCCGCAATGCCGAAGACAAGCTGGTATTGGCAGGTAAAAAACGCTTTTATGATATGGGCTGTCAAAGCTGCCATACGCCGCGTTATCAGTTGCCAAAAACCGACGATGACCATCTTGAGCAGTACGGCCAAGTGATTTATCCTTATACCGATTTATTGTTGCATGACATGGGCGATGGCTTAGCTGATCGTACCATTGCGGGTAAGCTACCATCGAAAGATTTACAGGTTGAGTTTTTAGCAAACTCTTATGAGTGGCGCACGCCTGCTTTGTGGGGCATTGGTCTTGCGCAAACCGTCGATCCACAAGCGACGTTTTTACATGATGGGCGCGCGCGTACTTTGATGGAAGCGGTACTTTGGCATGGCGGCGAAGCGGAAAAGCAGAAGCAAAAAGTACTTAAGCTTGATAAACAAGGACGCAGTGAGTTGAATGCGTTCTTAAAGTCATTATAAAAATAAGCGTATGAGTGTTAAAAGCGATGGTTATTCAACGTAAGAAATACCAAATTAAATAATTACTTATATCAATATTCATCCAAATACTGAGAAATCTATGAAAATAAATCCTGCTTTAGCAATGGCATTATCAGCGCTAAGTGCTGGTATTCTAATTAGCTGCGTCAAACCTGCGGAAGAAAATAAAGTATCAGAGGTAGATAGCCAAGTCGCCCAAGAAAGTGCTACTTCTACTACTCCTGACAAAAAAGACAATAATGCTGAAAAGATTAGCGCTGTTGATATTAGTCCTGATACCGAAAAAACCTATCTGACCCACGTGGCAAATGACATTGTCATTCCAGCCTATGCAGATGCCGCAAAGCAGAGTGATTTATTGCATGATTTGGCGAAGAAATCTTGTCAGCAAGCGCCCGTGAGCGGTGATGCGCTAAAAGAATTGCGCGACCAATGGCTGGTGCTCGCACAAGCTTGGGCAAGCGCTGAGATGGTTAACTTTGGACCAGCGACGGCGAGCATGAGTAATTTATATATCAATTACTATCCTGATGAGCGCGGACTGGTACATAGCGGGGTCGCTGATTTGATTGCTGCCAATTCCAAGCTTACCGCCGAGCAGTTGGCTAACGAGAGCGCCATCGTGCAAGGCGTGCCAGGCTTAGAAGAGGTACTTTATGCCAATGATAGTTTGGATGCTGGGCAGTGCGCTTATGTGATGAGCGCGAGCAGCGCTTTGAGCACACGTCTAAAAGATATCGAGAAAAACTGGCAGCAAAATGCTACTGATTTACTAGCAATTGATAAAACCGCCGAGAGCGATCAAGGTTTAAACCAATGGTTTAACTCGCTGCTGTCATTGGTTGAGACGATGAAATCTAACGCTATCGACCAGCCATTGGGTTTAACTGCTAAAGCAAAAGGTCATTTGCCAGCTGCAACCGCTGGACAAAGCCGCGCGATTATCACTGCGAAATTGGCAACCTTAAATCAAGCAATGACTGACCCTGTTTTGACTGCTATTCTTGGTGGCAATAATGAAAATGCAGTGGCGGATAGTCTATCGACCGCGCTTGCCGATACCACGACATTATTGGCACAAATGCCGGAGGATTTAGCGACTGCTGATAAAGCGACGCAGCAGGAACTACTTGATCATCTCACGAGCATTACGCGCATTATTAAGCGTCAATTGATTCCAACCCTTGGTCTGCGCGTTGGCTTTAACAGCACCGATGGCGATTAAAAAATGTACTCTCTCGATACTAAAACTGCAGGTAAATCACAAGAGCAGCCTAATAATGAGCTGCTAGTAACATCTGCATTGACCATGCTTTCTGCTGTCATGGGTACAGTCGCGCTTGTCGGTATCCATCATGGTTTTCGTAAGCACAAGCAACCAGATGCCAGCTTATGGGATTATGTGGCAGGTATGGGCGCGCAGTTGCAGTTGATAAACTTGACGCCTAAACGCGAGCTCGTGCAATTTCGCCACGCTTGTCAGCAAGCGGCAGTTGCATGGCAGCAAGCTTATCATTCACACAGAGATGACGAGCAAAACACCAAGTCTTATAGCGTAAGCGACTTTAGCACAGCACATACGACCACAATACTACCGCGACCAGTCTGCTGGGTTAGCGGCGTGGCGTCTATGCCGAAAAACATCGCCTTAGCAAATAATGATAGCGCTGATGCCAGTCATAATGAGCATGACTTCGGCGTGGTTGGTATCGACTCCGATAGACAAATCGTTTGGCAAACGACTATGCCTGAACGCGTGCATGATATTGTCGTTCAACCTATTTCTGATAAGCAAAAGTTTTCTGCTAAGAATAACCAAGCACGCGATGTGGTGGTGATGGGTCGGCGCCCGAGCGAAAAGTTTTGGGTACTAGACACGGCAACTGGGCAAGTAAAGTTTGCTATTAAAGCGTCTACGCATCGTCATTTTTATGGCCATGCTTGTTATAGCTTAGATGGTAAACTGCTCTACGTGACCGAGAATGACACGTTAAGTTTAGACGGTAAAGTTGGCATTTATGATGCCTGTGATCATTATCAAAAGATAGCAGAGTATGACTCGCATGGTATCGGCCCGCATGAGCTGATTATGCATCCTGATGGCGAAACGTTGGTGATTGCCAATGGCGGTATCAAAACCGAGCAAGCGTCGCGTGAAGAGCTTAATTTAGACAGTATGCGACCGTCATTGGCTTACCTCAATCGTCATACTGGCGCGTTACTTGAGCAGATTATGCCTGAGCATAATCAGATGAGCGTGCGTCATCTCGCCATGCATGACGATGGTACGGTGATGATAGGTATTCAGTTTCAAGGCGAAAAGCATATCAATGTGCCGTTAGTATTGACCCATCAACGCGGTGAGCCTGATTTTAAACCTCTTATTATGCCTAATAATCAATGGCAGCGCTTTCATCAATATATCGCCAGTGTGGCGGTTGATAGTGAGCGTAACCTATTATGTGTGACCACGCCAATTGGCGGTTGTGCGGCGATTTATGACTTAAATACTCGTACATTGATTGATAATATTAGCTTACCAGATTGTGCCGGTGCAGCAGTGTTGCCAAATCTGAATGCTGACAAAGCTGGCGTTAACAATGCCAATGCCAATGTTAAGACTAAGGCGCACTCAGGTTTTATCGTTAGTGATGGACAAGGTCAGTTGACCGCGTTAACTGTTAATCATTTAGCAACTGCTGAACTTGCTAGAGTAGATAACGTTGAGCGTATTTTTATAGACAGCAAATGTCATCTGATGTCGTTTGACAATCACTTGCAAGCGCTCTGAGCATGAATGTGCTGTCACAGTATGATTCGCCCTTATTAAATAGCGCTATACGTTGTTTGGCTCAAGCGGATATTGAGCTACACATCAGCAAAAAGCGCGTTAAAAATATCAATTTCCGCTTAAAACCGCATAAATTAATGGTCTCTATACCCATCTCTCTTAGCTCAGCGCAAATTGCCCAGGCGATAGAAAAACGCGTGCCTTGGGCAATCGCCAATCACGCGCATGTATTAGAACGCTATAAACGTCAGCAAATCCCATCACAGCAATCTATAAAAGAGTCTTCAACTGCCGATAGCACACTGCTATTGTGGGGCGTAGAGCAATCATTCACCTTAAATCACGATAAAAAAATTGCCTACTATCGGCAACAGCTTTCTGAAGTCATACCTTCTCTGTTTGAAAAATGGCAACCGATTGTCGGCGCTTATGCTAATGAAATACGTCTAAAGAAAATGCATACGCGTTGGGGCAGTTGCAATACCCGCGCACGGCGAATTTGGTTGTCCGTCTATCTGCCAACCTATCCTATCGAATGCACCGAATACGTCATCGTCCATGAGCTTTGTCATCTGCATCATGCCAATCATAGCCGCGCTTTTTGGCAAACGGTGGCAACGGCGATGCCCAATTACCAGCATTGGCATAATATGTTGGCGGGTAAAACAGGGCAGTTAGATTAAAGTACGACCTACTGCTAAATAACCAGATGTCATGTCTTAATCTGCTAAGATAAGGTTTTTTATCGAAACAAGGATGTGCTATGGAAAACGTCAATCAAGCGCAGTTTTGGCAGCAGCGTTATGAAGAGGACAGTATCGGCTGGGATATGGGGCAAGTGTCACCACCGCTCAAAGCTTATATTGACCAGTTGCCTGAATCTGCTAAAGAGCAAGCGATTTTAGTACCGGGCGCGGGCAATGCTTATGAGGTCGGTTATCTGCATGAGCAAGGGTTTACCAATGTCACCTTGGTTGATTTTGCCCCTGCGCCGATTGAGGCTTTCGCAGAGCGCTATCCCAACTTTCCAGCAGAGCATTTGGTCTGTGCTGATTTTTTCGCGTTATCGCCAGCACAATACCAGTTTGATTGGGTGCTTGAGCAGACGTTTTTTTGTGCCATAAATCCTGCGCGCCGTGATGAATATGTGGCGCAGATGGCCGCATTATTGAAACCGAATGGCAAGCTGGTTGGGCTGCTGTTTGATAAGGATTTCGGACGAGAAGAACCACCATTTGGCGGCTCGAAAGCTGAATACCAGCAGCGTTTTGCGCCTTATTTTGATATTGAGATTATGGAAATAAGCTATAACTCGCATCCGGCGCGGCAAGGCAGTGAGCTGTTTATTAAGATGCTTGTAAAATCTTAATCTCACGCTTGATGTTTTGCCGAGCCTGCTTTTCTAACCTGTCATAATAATAATCGGTTAGGTAAAGCTTCGGGTGCGCCAATAACTCTGTTAATACGGCTCTACGTCCATCACGATAATCTGGGTTTGAGACATGCGCATATTCTTGCCGAACCGCTTGGGCATATTGCTCGTACTCAGACCAAGATGCCCCCAGAATACTCAAATCCATATCTAGTAAATAGGCAGCATCAAAGTTCTTTTGAGCGTTTGAGCAGTCAGCAAGCTCATGATTGGCCGTCATCATAATGAGCTCGTAAATATGTTGGCACTGCGCTGCCGATAAATAAGGGCGTAGCGCCTCTACCGCATATTCTGCACTTTTCAGCTCATTATCTGAGCGCGTCGGCGCATATATCACGTCATGATAAAACAGTGCCAATGCGATAATATGCGGCTCATTTAAAACATGCTTAATCTGCTTAAACTGCGCAAATAACTGCTCAATATGCTGCAAGCTATGATAAGCGCGCTGAGCTTCATTATAACGTATAGCGATATCTTGCCAAAGATTGTTAACTTTTTCTGATTCTACATCGCTATTAATAGCTGTAAAATGCTGCGCAAAAACCTTACCAAGCTCAGTCTCTATGTGCGCAAAAGCCTTTATCATTTAATTTCCTTATTCCTCATCCTTTTTAGCCAACTTCCATTCACCACCGGTCATTTATTTTTTATGATCTGCCTCTTCAAATGCTTGTTTAAATAATTGCCCAAGCAAATTAACATCATCAACGCGGGCATAGTTTAAGCGGGTGACAAAAGCGATATGACGATGTGGCCCTTTTTCTGCTAATGGCACTGCGACCGCATTTTGGTTTTGCAAATGCAGCTGATCGAGCGCCATCTCTGGTACCAAGGTCGTGCCCATATTAGCAAGCGCCATTTGTATTAGGGTATTTAAGCTGGCATCAGAAAAGCTTGATTTCATTTGCGCGCGGTCGAAATGACAGACGGTTAAGGTTTGATCGGTCAGACAATGCCCTTCGCCAAGTAACATCAGATTGGCCGTTGCTAGCTCATCGGCATTAATCTTGTCAAGCTTGGCATGGACGTCATCCTGTGGAAAGACCGCAAAGAAATCTTCCGCCCAAAACTCAAAGGTATGCAAACCATCGACCGCATAAGGCAATGCAATAATGGCGGTATCAATATGACCATAGCGCACTTGCTCAAGCAAACGCTCGGTTTGCTGCTCGATAACGGTCATCCGAAATTCAGGGTAGTGTTTGCGCAGCGCAGGTAGGACTTTTGGCAGCAGATAAGGGGCAATCGTCGGAATGATACCAACCGTCATCGGGTACGCAAGCGGTGATTGATGGCTGTGCGCACGCGTAGTCAAATCATTGACTTCAGAAAATATACGCTGCGCCCGCGTCAAGATGTCCTCACCGATAGGCGTAATCAAAACTTGCTTATTATTACGCTCAAAAATCTGCGTATCTAGTTGCTTTTCTAGCTCGGCGATACCCAAACTCAGCGCTGATTGTGAAATATTACAGTCTTCTGCTGCCCGTTTAAAATGACGATGTTTGGCAACTGCTAAGGCAAACTCAAGTTGACGTAAAGTAATCATAAAACCTCTCTATTAATGGGTTTTGAACGCCATTTGTTTTGGGCGTTTATCTTGTGTACTATAGCAATTTAATGCCGATGTTCGTATAAAAAAAGCCGTTAGAATAGTTTAACAAGTTTAATAAAACAAAACATCACATTAAAAACTTTTAACTGGATTAACCATAGAATTCGCGTATAGTTTGTCTTGTAACCCAGTTAATGAGTGGGTTAATCAAAACCTGCAGCCATAAACACTAATTAACTTAACAACAATCAATTAATCAAAAAAGGAGCCAATCATGGCGTCAATTATCAATCAAGAAATTCCAGAGTTTTCAGCAGAAGCGTTTGTAAACGGTGATTTCAAAACCATCACTTCAGAAGACGTAAAAGGCAGTTGGGCAATCTTCCTATTTTACCCAGCTGACTTTACCTTTGTTTGCCCAACTGAACTTGAAGACATGGCAGCCCATTACGAAGAGCTTAAAGGCTTAGGCGTAGAAGTGTACTCAGTATCAACTGACACACATTTCACACATAAAGCATGGCATGATTCTTCAGAAGCTATCGGCAAAGTCACTTATCCAATGATTGGTGACCCAACTGGCCGTATCACTCGTGGCTTTAATGTCATGATCGAAGAAGCAGGTTTGGCAGAGCGTGGTACTTTCTTAGTAGACCCAGACGGTAAAATCCAAGTCGCTGAAATCCATGCAGGCGGTATTGGCCGTAGTGCAAAAGACATGCTACGTAAAGTAAAAGCGGCACAGTACGTTCGTGATAACGACGGCGAAGTTTGCCCAGCAGCTTGGGAACAAGGACAAGAAACCCTTAAACCAAGCCTAGATCTAGTTGGTAAAATCTAAGGATATACTTAGATAACTTACTATTTAGACTAGCGAAAAGATAAGTATAAAATTTAATAGTGAGTTTTCGTTTTTAAAAGAAAACGCTATTAAATAATGACTTAAAAACGCCCCATCGGTTTTGATTGATGGGGCGTTTTTTTGTCTATTTTTTATAGGCAGATATTTAGAGATAGATAGCGTTAGGACAAGATTACAGGCTGTCTACAGATTGTCACCTAAGTTCATTCGATTTTTATCACAGAATGCTTATGATTTAAAGATATCTACGTCAACATCCATTTAAGTATATGAGCGTCATTAATAAAAACGTTACATCGAAAACGATACATCAATGACTACGTGCGACTGGGTTAAACTTTCCTCGCTTGTTGCCATCACAGTAGAGGCGACGAAGCACTCACCTTAGTTGCACAGAAATGGTTTTACATTGAACCTATCACATAAATCGGTAATGAAGAGAGGATATTATGAGTAACGACAAATCATCTGCTAAAGAATTTCCGAAACAAGAACAATCGCTACCAGGCTCGCAGCAAGAGCAGCACCCAAGCCCTAAGGTGCTGCCAAAAGAATATCCAAATGGCAAGCTTGCTGGAAAGGTTGCTATTATCACTGGCGCTGATAGCGGGATTGGGCAAGCAGTAGCAATATTATTTGCCAAAGAAGGCGCGGACGTAGTGGTCAGCTACCTATGTGAAGATGACGATGCCAAGATGACCAAAAAGCACGTAGAATCTTACCAGCAGCGCTGCTTACTGGTGGCGTCAGATTTATCAGAAGAAGCTAACTGTCAAAAGCTAATCGATACTGCCATCGCTGAGTTCGGCAAAATTGATATTTTAGTCAATAACGCTGGGATGCAGGTTGAGCAAGAATCGCTCACCGATATCAGTAGTGCGCAATTTGATAAAACCATTCATACCAATTTTTATCCGCACTTTTGGTTGAGTAAATTTGCCTTACCACATATGCCAGGGGGTAGCTCGATTATCAATACCACCTCTATCACCGCTTATCGCGGCAGTGACCATTTGATTGATTATGCTGCCACTAAGGGCGCGATTTTATCTTTCACCCGCGCTTTAGCCAATAATTTAATGAGTCAGGATAAAGGTATCCGCGTCAATGGCGTCGCACCCGGTCCTATTTGGACGCCGCTTATTGTGGCGTCATTTACCCCTGATGAGATAGAGAAGTTCGGTCAAAGCACGCCGATGGGCCGCGCCGGTCAGCCAAACGAGGTCGCGCCTGCTTATCTATACTTGGCCAGTGACGACGCAAGCTACGTTACAGGACAGGTTATCCATGTAAATGGCGGCGAGATTGTCGGTGGATAAAGTGAGTAGATGAGTGCTTCATTAAGTAAATGGTTAGTTAAGCCAATGCTCATCGAGCGTTTATTGACTTATATTGATTTAAGTCCAATAAAAGTCGCGGCAAAAAATAGCGGCTTGGTTCGATAAGCAAGTAAGCATCGCACCAAGCCGCTATTGAATCAGTTAGCGTTATAAACTAAAGCGTTTACACCGCAGAATTGAGTTTATTTTTATCGATTATTTTATAAATCTCATCTTTTAAGTGCAGCTTTCGCTTTTTCATTTTTTCTATTTCTTCGTCACAGCTGGCGTGCGTCACCAAATCCTTATCTAGCTGGTTGATTTGCTGATCAAGCTTGGTATGCTCATCAAAAATGGTCGCAAAGTAGCTGTCTTTTTGCTTAAGTTCGCAAATAATATCTCTGTTGTCTTGCCATGTATCAGTCTTTCTCATGTTGTCATCCTTGTTATGAAGCGCAGGCTTAGTAAAGCCATAGCGCATTTTAGTTAAGAGTGCTCTGATGAATTTATATGATTGTGAGACTTCAGTCTTACCAAGCCAAATCGCAATTCAGCTCAGTTTTGAACAGGCTTGTGCGCAGCAGAAAGGGCGTTTGTTAACGACAACTAGCAGTCAATCTGCCGACCGGTAAATAAGAGTGTTTCTTATTCGCCTCATCTGATTGTAGCGAAAAAATTTACCCGATACCATGACTGTCATGGATTTTCTTTGATTGGTAGTTTTAAAATTAAATAATAATATCTATATATGATTTGTTTTATTAAACATAAAGTTTGAGTTTATCGGCTTGCGTGGTACGTCCAAAGCCTTGATAATAGACGTATCAAAGGTGGTAAGCCAAGTATTTATGGCTTTTTAAATCAGATACTTAGCTTGTCACCAAACCCTATTTAAATGTGCAGCGATATAGCTGACGTTACATATCTGATAATAATGAGGAACAAACATGATAGATCAAGGTTTATTAGACGCAGTCAAAAGCTATAGTGAAAACATGACCCGCCCCATTACCTTTGTATTGGGTAGCGGCGAACATAGCAAACGTGCTGAGCTGATTGATTTTTTGACTAAAATCGCTGGCACCACAGATAAGATCAATTTTGATGCAACAGCAACTGATAACAGCTTACCAAGTCCGATTAGCTTTAAAGTCGTCAGTCATATTGATAATGCATTGACCGATACGGGGATCGTTTTTAGCGGTATTCCGGGTGGCCATGAGTTTACCTCGTTGATTTTGGCGATTTTGCAAGCGGGCGGTCATACCTTAAAACTGGATGAAGGGATTCAAAAGCTGATTAAGCGCTTTAATAAGCCGCTACAGTTTCAGACTTATGTCTCTCTGTCTTGCCACAGCTGTCCGGATGTGGTGCAAGCGCTGAACCAATTTGCGCTGCTCAACGATGACATCAGTAATGAGATGATTGATGGTGCCTTGTTTCAAGAGCAAGTCGAAGCCAATAATATCCAAGGTGTACCAGCGGTATTTTTAAATGGTAAACCGTTTGCTAATGGTAAAATCGATACGGCTAAATTGATTGAGAAGTTACAAGAGCAGTTCCCTGATTTATTGAGCGAAGTGGCTGATGACGCTCAGCAGTTAGAGCAGCAAGACGTAACGATTATCGGTGCAGGCCCTGCTGGTGTGGCGGCGGCGATTTATACCGCGCGTAAAGGCCTAAAAGTTACTATGGTCGCCGACCGAATCGGTGGACAAGTGAAAGACACGCAAGATATCGAGAACTTAATCTCTGTGCCTTTAACAACCGGTAGTGAGCTGTCAGCGAACTTTGAAAAACATTTGCACGAATATGACATTACGCTCAAAGAGCATGTCAGCGTCAAAGAAATCAGTGAAACTGAAGAAGAAAACTACCGTATTCATCTCAATACTGGTGAGACGTTTGAGACGCGCAGTATCATCTTAGCGACCGGAGCCCAGTGGCGTAAGCTTGGTGTTCCCGGTGAAGATGAAAACGTGGGTCAAGGCGTAGCCTACTGTGCGCACTGTGATGGTCCATTCTTTAAAGGTAAGGATATTGCGGTCGTCGGCGGCGGTAACTCAGGTATCGAGGCGGCGCTAGATTTGGCAGGTATTGTTAAACACGTGACCGTCCTTGAATTTGCCGATGATTTAAAGGCTGACCAAGTACTGATTAATAAAGCCAAAGAAAAGGCAAATATTGATATCATTACCAGTGCTGCAACGCAAGAGATTAAAGCGCAAGATGGTAAAGTGACTTCGCTTGTTTATCAAGATCGTAGCAGCAGTGAAACCAAAGAGCTGGATACTTCAGCGGTGTTTGTGCAAATTGGTTTGGTGCCCAATACTGAGTTTGTCAAAGGCTTTGTGGATCTAAACCGCTTTGGTGAGATTGAGATTGACGAGCGCTGCCGTACTGACCGCAAAGGTATCTTTGCTTGTGGTGACGTGACCACCGTGCCATTTAAGCAGATTAATATTGCGATGGGTGAGGGTTCAAAAGCAGCATTATCAGCGTTTGAATACTTGGTGATGCAGTAAGTTATTTCACGCTAGATTTAGTCTAACAAGCCACCTATTTTGAGGTGGTTTTTTTATGGGAAATATTTTAATGCTTGTTAAATAACATAAGGTGACGTATGTTTGGCAATGTAAAATGTATAGAGTGTAACTAAATGGATTATCGATAAAACGACGGTGAAAAGGAGATTGCTTTGCCCCATTTAAACACATCAGCTTTAAAACGCATAACCTTAGTAGCTACTTTAGCTTATATGTTTTTTGGAAGTCAGGCATTAGCAAACACCTCTCAAACCAATAGTCTTATATCAAACAACACTCTTATGAATTTCTTGAAGCCTTATTATCCATTCTATAATAAGAAACTTAAGTGCCAAAGTGTGGTGGTTGAATCAAGTTTTTATGGAATCTTTTCTGCTGAAGATAACAAAGCGGGTCATTGTGTTGAAATTGATCGTCAAGTTGTGGTTGAAACTAATAAAGGCAAACGTCTCTATGTACTAGTCGCTGGCGATATAAAATTTGGTGAGCATGAGGAGGGATTGATAGATAGTAATGACGCTCTTTTTTACCAAGGCTTGGTGGGTATGTTTGTCTTAAAGCCAAATGGCAACAACTGGAAAATAGAATCGGCAAGTCCTATTATGAGTGCGGGTGCACAAGGTATGGGACTACGTGGTTGGAAGCTGATGCGACTTGCTCCCGATACTTGGGGCTTTATAAATGAGGATGGTTACGAGTATTTGGGTTATGTAGAAACCAGTTTGGTTATATTAACGCCTAATGGACAAAATATTATAAAAAGCTCGATTAATAATAGTAATTTTAGTGCTTATACTGATCTTTGTAGCGATGAGGTAAAACGGGTCTGCGATGATATCAAGGCTAAATTACAGCGCATTGATACGAGTAAAGTCGTTGATGGTTTTTATCCTCTAAGTTTCATGATTAACGGTCGCAAAAACAATAAGACTTATAAAAATGCAAACTATACCTTTTTTTATAAAAAAGGTCAGGGCTATCAGATACCTGATAACTATCCTATAGGTTTAGAGAACTAGATGAGCTAGAAGATTTATAACCGTTACATTTGACCTCATGAGAGAAGAGAAAACATGCCAAAACCTAAACGATCAACAATAACCTTAAGCGCTGTTGGTGTGATTATGCTTATGAGCTTATCAAATGTTGCCTCAGCGAAAAGCGTTAATGAAATTATTAAAGAGTATTACCCTATCTATAATGAGACAAAGCAGTGTCGAGGTATTATTGCTAATGATGGCTCATCAAATGGCGAAGGAACACTTTATCAAAGCGGTTATTGTATTAAGATTGATAGACAATTGAGGGTAGAAACCAAACAAGGCACAAGGTTATATATATCAGTCATTGGTGACATAGGTTTTAATGAAGACGGTAGCGAAGCTTATGGGGCACACGTCTTTTCTGGTCTAGTAGGCATGTTTGTTTTAAAGCCACAAGGTTCAGGCTGGGAGATTGAATACGCTAATCCAGCTATGAATGCAGGTGCTTCTGGTGAAGGACTAAAAGACTGGAAGCTGATACAAGTTGCCCCTGATAAGTGGGGATTTATTAATATTCATAGTGACTCGCATTGGGTTTATTCAGGCTCGGCTTTTATTTTACTTACTCCAGATAAGAGTAATATTAGAAGAAGCTGGATAGAAGCCAAGTATGAACATTTTAATGCAGGATCTGGGTCAGCAGGAGGCTGTAGCAACTCTGATGCCAGTACCTGCACACTTTTGAAGGCTAAACTAAACGTGAATAAAAATACGGTAATCAATGGTTTTTATCCGTTAGAGATTACGCTAAACGGTTTTGAAGAGGATAAGGTATATAAAAATCAAGTCTATCTTATTAAGTATCAACCCCGATTAGGGTATCAAGTACCTAATGATTATCCAATGAAAGATGTCAGTTTTTAAGTGTCGACTTTATTGTTTATATCGTAACGTACATCACGCTGCAGCTGTCGCAAAAAATAACCGTTAAGCGTTTAGGAAAAGATAAAACATGACTAACTTCAAACGATCAAAAATAACTTTCAGCGCTGTTGGTGCGATTACGCTTATGAGCTTATCAAATGTTGCATCGGCAAAAAGCGTCAATGAGATTATTAAAGAATACTATCCTATCTACAACAAGGCTCAACAGTGCCAAGGTATTATGGCTAATAACGGTTCTAGAATTGATGAGGACGTTTACCTAAAAAGTGGTTACTGTATTAAAATTGATAGACAACTAGAGGTAAAAACCAAGCAAGGCAAGCGTTTATATGTGGTCGTCATTGGAGAGGTATCATTTAATAAAGAAGGTGGAAATGATTCTGGATCTCATGCCGATACTGGACTGGTTGGTATGTTTGTCTTAAAGCCACAAGGTTCGGGCTGGGAGGTGGAATACGCTAATCCAGTGATGAATGCAGGTGCTTCTGGTGCAGGACTAAAAGACTGGAAGCTGATACAAGTTGCCTCTGATAAGTGGGGATTTATTAACATTCATAGTGACTCGCACTACAATCAATCTTTTTCTGAATATATCCTCATGACACCAGACTCTAAATCGAGAAAGATTATAGACAGTCACATAGCAGCGGAAGTTGAGTACTATAATGAATCGACAGCGCCTTCAGGTTGTAGTAAAGATAGAAAGGTAGAATATTGCACATTGCTTAAAGCCAAACTCAATATCGATAAAACGACGCTGATAAATGGGTTCTACCCGCTAGAAATTACAGTCAATGGTCATGAGTATAACTATGATGCCTCAAAAAAGAATACCTATAACAATCAGGTCTATACAATAAAATACGAGCCAAAAAAAGGGTATCAAGCACCTAAAGATTATCCATTACAATGATGTTATCTACAGCTAGTTAGGTGTTTCAATAAGAACTACCGGCTCATCATGGTTCTTATTGATGACGTAGCAACTCACTGTATATGGAATTGTGCTAATGACCTAAAACGCCATTTAAAGATAAAATCTCCCCTGCTTCATCTTCTTTGATTACACGTGTCTCTTTTAACGCTGAATTAATCCAAGCTTGTATATGAAGGTTGTTTAACATCGTCACACAATACTGTTTGGTTATCGGTTTTAATGGTATGCCTGAGGCGACCGCATAAGTCTGCAAGCGTAAAACCACAGGTGCGAAAAAAGCATCGGCAGCCGTGAATGCACCAAACAGATAGCTGTCTTTTGAGCGATTTTTTAAACAATCTGCAAAGATATTTTCTATACGGGCGATATCCTTTAAGCATGCAGCGCTTGGTTGTATTTTCGCGGTAGCTCGAATGTTCATTGGCATCTCACTACGAATGCCCATTAGACCTGAGTGCATCTCCGCAATAATGCTTTGGCAATAAGCGCTGTTTATTCTGTTGCTGGTATTGTTCTTAGCATCAGATTTATTCAGACCTGTCCAAACATCTAAGTCCGTCAGATAATCATTGGCATGAATGGCTATCGCTAAAGTATCCCAAACTGTGACCTTTTCATCATTTTCACCATAGACTAAAACGGGTACTTTCCCTGTTGGCGCATGCTCATCGAGAATGGCCGTCGCTGATGGATGAAACAGCTCAATCAGTTGCTCATCAAAATCAATATTAAATGCCTTGAGTAGTAGCCAAGCTCGCAATGACCATGACGAATAATTTTTATTGCCGATGATGAGTAGGGGTTGTTGCATCATAAATTCCTATTAAGAAGTATCAGTAGGAATTTATTATGTATTCAATATTAAATAATAACCAGTCTATAGTTGAGTAGTATATAAAAAAACGCCCATCCAAAGTTTGGATGAGCGTTTTTCAAGCAGTAACGATTATACTTAAATCAGTATTAATCATCTAACAAATCCATACGCTTTGCTGCTTCATAGATACCCGTTGAGCGGTTACCGGTACGGCAAAAAATCAGTATAGGCTGCTCAGCTTGGTTAAAAAAGTCAGCAAATTCTTCAACATGGTTTTGATTGAGCTCGCTACCGGCGAAAGACACTTCTTTATAAGCAAGACCTGCTTTTTTAGCGGCAGCTTCAATCTCAGCACTGGTTGGTTGGTTTGGTTCTTCACCATCTGGACGATTGTTAATAATGGTCTTAAAACCATTTTCAGCAATCATAGGTACTTGATCAGGGGTGATTTGTCCGGTAATACTCACTTCATGGCTCATAAGAGCTCCTTTTTATTTTTTAGCGTAAAAACGAAAATTTTGCGCTTGGATTAAAATATTTCAATAAAGCCTATCTGCTTTCTATAGTAAACCTTGCATCAGTGCACTTTGATAGAGCAATTTGGCGCGTGCACCCGTACCGCAAAACATCAGGATGGGTTTTGGCATGCTGCGATAAAAGGCGGCAAACTGCTCGACAGTCGCCATGCTTAAACGCTCATCATCGAACGGTAAATGCTGATAGTTAAGGTTGGCCTTTGCCGTTGCACTGGTAAAGTCACAGCTATTAGGCTGCGTCTCTGTCTCAGCATCAGGTCGAATATTGAGCACAGAGCGGTAGCCAAGCTCGGCAATCTTGACGCATTGGCTTGGGTAAATTTGCTTATAAATGGTTAAATCATCGGTCATAAGTTTTTCGGTCGCATATATTAAATGGCGTTAGAATTTCTGATGTTTCTAGAGACAGTAAATTTTAAATCTGATAGTAATTTAGCATAACACAGCTTTTATCATATCTATCTTTTGTCACTGATGTTTTGTCACTGATGTTTTGTCACTGATGTTTTCTCAAAAGCACTTTCTGTCAGGATTAAATTTAAGCGAAAAATTGATTAGCTATAAGCTAATTATCTTTTAGCGCATTGACCGCATCCATGGTGCTTAAATAAACCTGCCCTGATAGATGGGTTATGACTGGTGTATGCTCGATAATATCCATCACCGGTCCCTTAATAAAGCTAAAGCTTAAGTGCTTTTTTTGATTCAATAGCTCTTGATTGAGGCTGATAAGCATCTCTTGTCCGGTCAAGTCAATATGATTGACCGCTGACATAATCAGGATAACCTCATGCGCATCGGGGTACTGCCGCGTCGCTTGTATGACGCTGCGATGCACGGATTCACTATTGCCAAAAAACAAGCTCTCATCGATACGCAGCATCAATAAATTGCTAAAGGTCACCACATCATGACGATTGATATTACGAAAATGTCCTGTACCCGCTAGCTGACCGACGACTGCGACATGCGGCTTGCTTGATTGCCAAATAAGGCTAGCAAACGACACCATCAAACCGATGACTAAGCCAGTATTTAACCCAAATATCAGCACCCCGATAAATGCCGCCAAAAAGCTCGCCGCATCTAAGCGGTCGCGTTGCCATGCTGACCTTAAAGTCGCCATATCAATGAGACCGATAATTGACGTCATAATAGTCGCGCCCAAGAGGGCGTAGGGCAGAGGCGCCAATAAATGACCAAAAGCGATTAACGCCGCAATCATAACCAACACAGTGACCAGACTTGCGACTGGCGTTTTGGCGCCTGAGTCGGCATTAATCGCCGTACGTGAAAAGCCGCCAGCAATGGTAAAGCTCTGAAAAAAGCCGCCAGCCATATTGGCCAGACCCAGTCCGGTTAACTCACGATTGGCATCAAAGGTTTCACCGCGCAGGCGTGCATAGTTGCTGGCTACTGAGCTGCTTGAAACAAAGATAATCAACGCCATTAAACCGGCGCTCGGTAATAGATTGAGCGCTTCATGAAAATCTGGCAAGTACGGCAGGGTAAAGCTAGGCAGCCCTTGCGGAATAGTACCAATTGTCGCTACGCCGTGCGTTGTCCAATGCAAACTCATACTTAATATAATGGCAAGAGCAAGCAAAATAAGCGGAAATAGACGCTCAGCCCATTTTGCATAAGAGGCTGACAACCAAGAGCGCCAGACCCATTTACTCGCATAGCGATTAGCAAATAATAGCGTAAATGCCATCACGCCGATGACCAAGGTTAGCGGATGCAGCTGGCGAGCGTACATCTGCATACTCGATAAATAACCAATAAGGCCATTGCCGGCAATAGGAATCCCCGTCAGATACTTAAGCTGACTGACAAAAATCAATACCGCCGCGCCACTGATAAAACCTGCCGATACGCCGCGACTGATAAACTGCATAATCCAGCCAAGCTTCAGCCGGCCCGCCAGCCATAACATCGTGCCAACCATCAAAGACAATAAACTGGCCATTAATATATATTGCTGCGTGCCATCATTGCCATAAGGATGCAAACTACTGGCTGTCATAATCGCTGTAATGGCGACAGGCCCTACGGCTTGGACATTGCTCGAGCCTATCCACGCATATACCAGCACGGGTACGATAGCTGCGTAGAGTCCATAGACCGGCGGCAATCCTGCTAGCACCGCATAACCTAGGCTTTGCGGAATGACAAGCACCCCAACGACCAATCCCGCGATGACGTCAGTCGGCAGGGCAGACAGCTGATACTGACGTAACCAAGCGGGAATCAGACGAGCAGCGATAGAAGGCATAGCGATATGTCATCACGATAAAGAAAGTTAAAAATAATTAAAAACCAAACGCGCAGTTAGGCGTCTGTTTTGGCACAAAAGCGTTCATACAATAACTGCAATACCGATAATGCGTCCTCACTTGCGATACTATAGTAGATTTGCTTACCTTCGCGGCGAGTAGTGACCAGCTCGTCTTTACGCAAGATACCTAGCTGCTGCGATAAACTTGGCTGACCGACACCGACCAAGCCCTCAAGCTCACTGACACAGTACTCGCCTTGGGTCAGCTGACACAAAAGTAATAAGCGATCAGGATGTGAGAGCGATTTTAATAACTGGCTGGCTTGCATGGAGGCTTGTTGCATTTGCTCAGCAAGGTCTTTAGGCGCAAAGTCTGCGACGTTGGCAGATGTAGGCGTGCCAGTGGGGATGGTGGTTGTGCTCAATGCTGAAGTTGAAGTAGTCAGAGCGAGCTCCTTATAAAAGATATAAATAGAAAAGGCAGAGTTTATAGATAAGTTATGGATATATATAGTTAATTATCAATGATATCGCGATTTATAGCAAGTTATCATTATTTACATTATATAAATTGATAAAATGTATAATGATTGCTATAGTGCTGGTATTGATAGGTAGATGCATAGGAAATATAGGCAACACTAGGGATAGATACTATAAATCAGCAGCAAATGCCATAAATAAGCGCCTATTATACGGAACAATACCTTAAAAATTAAAACATTCATATACAAGTAAAGAGGTAGCCATGCAAGTTCATTCTTTCTTACATAGCGACACGGAAACTTACACCCATGTACTCGCGGACGTGCAGCAGCAAGTGTGTGCCATCATCGATCCTGTACTGGATTTTGATGCTAAATCCGGACATACGGATACCGTGAGTGTAGATGAAGTGATAGCGTTCGTTCGAGAGCAGGGCTGGACGCTGGTTTATATTATAGAAACCCATGCTCATGCCGACCATATATCAGCTGCTATCCATGTAAAAGATGAGCTTGGCGGTAAGTTGGTCATCGGGCAACATATCACCGAAGTGCAAAAAATATTTAAGCAAATCTTTAACTTTGATAGCAGTTTTCGTACTGATGCCAGCCAGTTTGACATCTTGACCGATGAAGGCGAGACCTTGACGCTTGGCGGTATTACGATTACTGCCATGTATGTGCCTGGTCACACCCGCGCGGATATGGCGTATCTTGCCGCTGACGATGAAAAAACCGTGGTCTTTGTCGGTGATACACTATTTGCCCCAGATGTCGGCACAGCGCGCTGTGACTTCCCCGGAGGCGACGCCAAAACCCTGTATCAGTCTATCCAAAAATTGCTCGCACTGCCTGACGAAACCATCATGTATCTGTGCCATGACTATCCGAGTCAAGGTCGCAAGCATTGTCCAACCACGACGATAGCCGCGCAAAAGCTCGGAAATATCCATGTCAAAGAGGGTATCAATGAAGCCGAGTTTGTCGAGATGCGCGCGCGCCGCGATGCCACGCTAGAGATGCCGCGCTTGATTATCCCGTCAGTACAACTCAATATCGATGCCGGTCATTTTCCAGAACCCGAAGACAATGGCACCCGTTATCTAAAAGTGCCACTTAATGCGCTTTAGGCAGTCATGCGTTTGATTTATTCATCCAAGATTGATATGTAATTAATAGGCAAAAAATATGCAGACCGTTACGCAATCACAATACGTGCAACGGTTATCTTGATGCTAGTCTATTTATAAGAGTGTTACTAAGACGCCCGCCGCTGTTATTTCTAAAGGAGTTGTATCATGAGTGAGCAAAACTCTCATCTAGTCTGTCCGCATTGCAGTGTCACCAATCAGGTACCTGCAGCGCGCCTTAATGCCGCACCAAACTGTGGCAAATGTGGTCAGCCATTATTAACGGCCACTCCACATGAACTCAATGCGCAAACGGTTAGCAAAGTTATTCAAAAAAATGAGGTATTGACCATCGTTGATTTTTGGGCGAGCTGGTGCCAGCCGTGTCTAATGATGGCTCCGCAGTTTAAAGCCGCAGCCAGTCAGCTGCCGCACGTGGTGTTTGCTAAAATACAAACTGATAAATACGAGCAAGCGGCGGCACCTTATAATATTCGTAGCTTGCCGACGATGGTGGCCTTCAAAAACGGCAAAGAAATCGCGCGCCAGTCTGGAGCCTTACCAAGCGATCAAATCGTACAGTGGGTAAGAAGCTTAAATTCTTAATCTCAGACTGAGTTACTGCTCGTCATGATTACAAACCAAAAAGCCAATATGCTTATCGCATATTGGCTTTTTTTGTAAGAGACTTTCAAAGCTATGAAACAGGTATGAATGATTACTCACCATAAATCTTAATACCATTGGCAAAGCTACAGCGCTGTATACGAGCCGATTGGATAATGGCATCACGCTCACCATAAAGTCGCGATAATTTGGCATCACGGGCTTTGGTATTATTACTTTTACCCACGCCAAAGCTGATATTAGGTGAGATACCCCAACGTCCAGCGGAAACCCCAACGCCGACACCCGAGGCAGCTATGGTAGATTGCTCATTGCGCGCTGCATTGACATAGCGATTGACACGGTTATATTCTTGGCTTAGCGCCTGGCAGTCATAGCTTTGATAAGTGCTCGGTGGCACGTATTGCGGGGTAATATTACCTGTTGAGGCGCAGCCTGAGAGAGCAAGAACGCCAGCTGTGGCGAGTAGTGTTGCTGCAGTAAGAGTTTTCATAATGGCTCCATAAGGCGACGTTGGGAGGTTGATATCTATTTAAGATAGCAAAAAAATAGCGATTAAGATATTGAAAAATATAACTTTTAACGACTCTTAAAATAAATTACCCGGCTTGGTAAAGGCGAGTACCAAGATGCCAACATAGGCGATACCCGCGATAAGAATGCCGGTTTTTCTTTGACTAGGCGTGGCTTTATCATTAAAGGCTTTAATACTGGCACTGAGTGCGGCAACCAATAAGATAACTTTAGCAAATACCCACTGTACTGGCGCATTGACACTCATGAGTTGCACGAGCATGCCAGCCCCTGAAATAATAATGACGGCATAGAGAATATGGGTCGATATTTTTACCGCAAATGGTGGCTTTTTGTTTGCGCTTAGTACCACATAGCTTTGGTATAAAAACAGCGCAATCAACAAGACGGCCATGAGCATATGTAGATGTTTCATTGGATAGGGTTTCCTTTAAAGGTGCCGTTTGCCAGCTTATCTATGTTATTTGGAAATAGCGTTAAGACTAATTTTTGAGACTAACTTTTATTTCGCCCTGCGCATAATGGGCTGTCAGGGCTTTGGCCTTGCCATTCTGTTGGCGTATAAGCATGGATAGCCAAAGCGTGGATTTGACCACCTTGTGAGGTCAAAAGTGGATTTGCTAGATTGTACACGAGCTGATGCCGCGCCACCAAGCGTTTGCCTTCAAAGGCATCACTGACAATGGTCAGTTTAAAATGACTTTCTTTACCGTCGAAATAACCGGCATGGTTCATTGATTCATTCACCAGTTCAATATGCTGTGCTGGCAAGGCTTGCAGTTCCTTATTTAGGGCGTCTGCAGTTGGGGTATGAGTTGTCATAGTATTCCTCGTTATTGTAATGCTTGGCCTTTCAAATGGCTGATGGCACTTATTATAGCAGACCCTGATATTTATACTGCAAGGCTCTACAAAGCCATCTATATCAGTAAAGAGCGGATTATTGATACGCATAAAAAAGCAGAGCGCAACCTTATTACGCTCTGCTTTTATCGTCCATTATTGTCGTCTATTGCTATTTACTATGAATACCATTTGCCATTAAATTTTAACGACGTGCTTTTTGATATAACGGCATTACCTTAGGCATCAATGATTGCAATTGCGCAATTCGGTTGCTGCTGGTTGGGTGAGTACTCAAAAATTGTGGTGGCTCACCTTGACTGGCGCGTTGCATTTTTTGCCACAAGGTAATCGCGGCTTGCGGGTTGTAACCTGCACGTGCCATCAGCTCAAGACCGATTTGGTCAGCTTCTGCTTCTTGCGTGCGGCTGTGCGGACGGCTTAAACCTAAGTCTCCTGCAACGTTAGCAAGCTCAGCCTGACCTTGCGATAGACCAAAAATACTGGCTGCGACACCGATACCCGTTTGCGTGGCATATTGACGCGATAAGCGCTCGCGTGAATGCTCACGTAGGGCATGAGACATCTCATGACCCATAATAGCGGCGATTTCGTCATCGCTAAGATTTAAGCGATCAATGATACCGGTGTAAAACATAATCTTACCACCTGGCATCACAAACGCGTTCAAATCGTTAGATTTAATGGTGTGAACTTCCCACTTCCATTTCGCTGCGTCAGGACGATAGACGCCCACTTGACCAATCAAACGGTTAGAGATATTTTTTAAACGATTGAGCTGGGCCTTATTGGTGTCAAGCAAACCGCGTGCACGTGCTTCTTGAATATTCTTATTGTAGCTTTGCGCTGATAATTGCTGAACTTGTTCACTAGAAACCAAAAGTAGCTGCTGACGGTCAACGCCGACAGCGCCCGTGCTAGTGGTGCTTGAGCAACCAGTCAGGGTCAATGCCGACAAGGATGCCGCCATGATGGTGGTGGTAAATAGCTTCTTCATAAAACGTCCTCGCTGTAAATATATAAAAAAATTAAACAATATTGAAATTAAAACGGTCGCGGTAAAGATAGTTTTTTATTAAAAAAGGTTAACTGATTAAAAACTTGTCATGCCTGCTGGTCTACCGAAACGATAAAGCTCTACCGCAACTATCTATCGTTAGGCATAAGTATAATAATGTTGGCAAGTGAAAACCTAGACAGAAAAAGTAACAATAGGCAGTAGGATTGTAAATACGTTAAGTGCAAGTTTGCTACGCGTTTATAGTAGGCGTCATAAAATTTGCTACGATTTCTAAATATTTTAAATTTATAGCGTTATTATTAGGTATGAAAATAGTAATTGAAATCAATAATATATATGTTTTCTTGCCTTGAAAACCACTCAAAGCTTCAGTTACGGGCTAAAAAATTGAAAAAAGCTATTGACACCTACAGAATATTTGCTAAAATAGCCAGCCTATCGAGACGTAGTCGTTGTTAACAATATTACGATTTGATATTTAGCGGGATTAGCTCAGTGGTAGAGCACAACCTTGCCAAGGTTGGGGTCGAGAGTTCGAATCTCTTATCCCGCTCCAAATATAGCTTGCAAAAGCACTAAAGCCTTACTTCTTATAAGAAGTAAGGCTTTTTTTATATTTTAAATTTAGCACTTAACATTTAAAAGGCAAGTTTGCAGCGCTATTAAAAGCTTATAGATATACTAAAAACCCCTGCCTTATAAAATGCACCCGTTACAAATTACGGATAATTTGTCACACTCATTTAATTTTAGTCGCGCATATTGTCTTTAATTAGTTAGTGCTAACAAAGTAGTTTAAATACAAAGTACGTAAACATAGTAGTCTGTAGCTTATTAAAAATAATAATAACGATGATAAGGATTTTTATGCAAGAATTTCAATATATAGTCAGCTCAAAATAAAATTGTTATGGTTAGGGCAAACATCATAAAACAATTTGGATAAGTCGTTTTCCATCCAGCCTTGGCGTAGAAACTTCACCTGAGCCCATTTTTTCTCCCACTCGAGCACAGCTCTCGTCTTGCGCTCGGGCAAAGCAGTGCTTTGCTTTATCCTCGCTCAGGATTCAGATCAGGGCTGTACGGCGGCAGCCATAAAATACGATGCCCGTGCCTGTTTAGTAGCTTTTGAATGCGTTTGCTCTTATGAAATCTGGCGTTATCCATCACAATCACGCATTTGGTTTTAAGACTTGGGATTAGGGTTTGTTTGCACCAGTTGTAGAATATGCTGCTGTTGATGTTTGTCTCAAAGTAATCAAGCGCAAACAGCATCTTTTCATACAGAGCACCAATAACGTTGGTTCGCTTTTTACCTTGCCAGTTGTAGCTATCGATACAAGGCTTACCAATCGGTGCATAACCATGAGAGCGAATGGTTTCAGCCTCAAAGCCGCGCGCGTATATATATACAATGGGGTAGCCTTGCTGCTTAAAGTGCTCAAGCTTATTCTGATACGCCGCTCTTTTGATCGGACAGGCTTTTGGATGTTCTAAAGTCTTTTTTTTGACTGATGCCTAGGCGCTTTAGGGCATGATGAATGCCTGTTTTACTACAGTTTAAACGACGCGCTCGCTCGTACTGATAATCATCAGGATGTTCTTTGACATCATTGAGTAGCACGTCATCTGGTATTTTATAGGGTTTGGTTTGCCTGGTTGTTTTGCTATGAACACGTCTCTTCCAGTTTTGTATGGTGGTTGGGCTGAGGTTATAGAATTTAGCTGCCTCGGCAAAGGTCATACCCTCGTCTAAGCTTTTTAGTACTTGTTTGCGGAAATCTAGTGAGTAAGTCATGGTCTTTATAATAACAATTGAATTTGTTAATTATTTTATAACATTTTTAAGTAGGATTGACTATAAATCCATGTCGCATCTCCTTATGACTGATGGATAACTTAAAATCATACTAGCAGTATAGTTTTAGAATTTATAGCGACTTAAAAAAACTGCTCAGTGTGCCAAATTGGTTTTATTAGAATTTATCCCAATAAGGGTCATCACCAAAACGCTCGGCAATAAAATCAATGAGATAGCGACAGCGCTGCGACAAAAAGCGATTTTTCGGGTAGACCGCATAAGCGTTTAAAGTGGGCAGTTGGTACTGCTGCATAATAGGCACCAGCTTACCACTGGCTAGGGTTTTATAAGTGATGAAATTGGGTAAAAAAGCAATACCGTGTCCCTTTACCGCCATATCGCGCAAAAAATCGCCGTTATTGACTTTTATTTTTGAATTGATAGCGACTTGATGTTTTTTGCCTTGCTCGTCTATCAGCTCTATCGTGCTAGATTTACTCAGACCGTATTGTAAAAACGCATGCTTGGCCAAATCTTCTATGGTTTTTGGCGTGCCTATTCTAGTCAGATATTCAGGACTGGCACATAAGGTATAACGAATCAGCGCCAGACGTTTGGCTTGATAACTTGAATCTTGCAGCTCTCTAATCCGAATCGCTAATTCAAAGCCTTCTTCGACCAAATCGGTATGGCGGTCAGAAAAGTTTAATTCAAAGTTCAGATTGGGGTGCTGATTGGCATATTCATCGATGACATCGTTTAAGTGCATCAAGCCAAATGACAAAGGTGCAGTCATTTTTAAGGTGCCCTCGATACGTGTCGGCGCGCCACTGGTTTCCTCGTTTAGCGCGTCCACTTCGCTGAGGATATTACTTACCTTTTGGTAATATTGCTCGCCAGCTTGGGTTAAGTTTGATTGGCGCGTGGTACGGCTAATCAGTTGACTGCCCAAACGCGTCTCTAAATCCTTGAGTCGGCGGCTTACTGCTGATTTAGCAATATTAAGTTGCTCGGCAGCCTTAGTAATGCTACCCGCCTCGACAATACGCACAAACATCGCCATATCTTCTAGTTGTCCCATCTTAGCTACCTCCTTACTGTTATTTGGCTGTTATTATTTAGCGGTTAATCATATAAAAAATAAAAGACCGAGTTAAAAACCCAGTCTTTTTATCAATAACGCCAAATAGTTTAGACTGTGTTCCGTATAAAATACGGTTCAAAGTCGTCAAGCCGTCTTATTTAAGATCGGCTTTTTTACTGCCTTCTACTTGAACGACCAGTTTAATGTCTTTCATCATACCGCCATCGGTAAAGGTATTGATACCCCATTTGGTTCTATCAATCGTGGTTTCAAAATCACCACCGCACGCTTCAGCTTTTAATAAAGGACTGTCATAACAGTTAAATTTAGTGGCCGTTAAAGTGATTGGATGCGTCTGACCTAGCAGGGTTAAATCGCCTTTGACCGCTTTGACTTTATCGCCGTCAAACTCCCATTTAGTCGATTTAAAATAAGCGGTTGGGTGTTCTTTTACATTGAAAAAATCGGCAGATTTAAGGTGACCATCAAACGCTTTAATACCTGTGCTCAAGCTGCCCATCGGGATGGTAATACCGACAAAGCCTTTTTTCTCTTTAGGCGCGTACTCAAGCGTACCCGATAGATTATAAAAGCCGCCAGCGTTGGTCGTGGTACCAAAGTGATCGACGAAGAAACGTACGGCGGTATGTTTGGAGTCAAGATCATAAGTTGCAGCGTGACTTAGTGTGCTAAGCAAACCAAGCGTACCGATAGCAGCAAAAGTAATTGCGCGGTTTGTTTTTTTAATAGAATTTATAGTGATCATAAATCATCCTTTTTAGGTAAGTAAGTAGAAGCTAGCGTTAAGTATGTCTTACATAATAACATAATGAGTGTAGCAAAAAATTAGGATATTAAACGCTAAATGGCATCGAAAAATGTTTCTTTCTGTGGCGCTTATCTCTAGCGTCTAATAGTATGGCTAAAATGCTAACTGTCTTAATAGTGAGCATAAATAGCACGTAACGCTATTGTCGTTTTTAATATTGTACCAGTAGAATTGCTATTTGACTGTTCTCTAAAAGAGAACTTATATTTGCGATTATCTTGGTTTATCTGCTATTAAGCAACGACTACAATAATGCCATCATTTAATCGAACAAAAGTCTTTTTGGTAAAATTTTTATAATGATGACTTTTATGTTATTGGAGAATACTTATGGATAAGCTGTAAGAGCTGAGCGCCCCAATTGGTCGCTTATTGTTATCGATGATCTTTATCTTTTCTGGCTTTACCAAAATTACTGGCTACGCGGCCACCCAAGGTTATATGGAATCGATGGGCGTACCGGGTATGCTATTGCCTTTGGTCATTGCTGTTGAGCTGCTTGGCGGTATTGCAATTTTATTAGGCTTCAAAGCGCGCTTGGTGGCGATTCTAATGGCTGGTTTTAGCATTGTGTCGGCGCTACTTTTCCATCAATTTTGGATTGATGAATCACAAATGAACCCGTTTATGAAAAACATTGCCATGGCAGGCGGTTTCTTGATGATTTTTACTCATGGACCAGGCGCATATTCAATTGATAACAGTCATACGCACAGAATCTAGTAGAGTAAATGGTTTAGACAATATCATCTTATAATTATAATCAAGGAGCACCTATGAGCGCATCCATAAACATCGTATTAATTATCGGTAGTTTGCGAAAAGAATCCATCAATCGTAAATTTGCAGGGCAGTCGTCGCGTGCCTAATCCTATCTCTACAGAGACTGCCAAGCTGCCAAGCTTCTGGCAACGTCATCAAACGCCCGTACTTTTAACAGTGGTCGGCGGCGCGATTGATACCATTGGTTTTATCACCTTGTTTGGGTTCTTTACTGCCCATGTCACGGGTAACTTGGTGATGGCGGGTAGTGGCTTGGTAAAAGGTGAAGCGGGTCTATGGATTAAACTTGCTGCTTTGCCGCTATTTATTTTAACGGTTATGGTCACCAAGATATTTATTGACCGCAGTAAAAATAAACAACTGACCTTAAGCCATTTATTTTTAGCAGAAGCGGCTTTTTTGACCGCGTTTATGGTGGCTGGTCTTTATTACCAGCCGTTTGTTGATGCCGGCGATATCACCGTGGCAATCACAGGTGGATTAGGTTTGATTGCGCTAGCAATTCGTAATACCGCTAGCAAGACAGTGATTAAACACATGAGCCCAACGGTATTGATGACTGGAAATACCACCCAACTGGGCATCAACCTGACCGATTATTTGGTCAATCGCACTACTGATAATGGCAAAAAATTGGCACACAGTTCAGTATTGGTGTTTAGCTTTTTAGTTGGTGCGTTAGTCGGTGCACTGCTATATATGCAGCTGAGTTTTTGGGCCGTAGGTTTGTTTGTATTGCCGGTGCTGTATATATCAGTGATGGCACGCGATAAAGAATTCTTAGCGCATATTGCTTAAGGAATACTACCAATAATAAATCTCACCTAAACCATTGCCAATAAAAAACGCCCTAGCTTTATGGATAGGGCGTTTTTTTGCTTGCTGGTTAAGCACTTATGTATCGCTATTTAAGCCTTAGCGTTATGAAATACTGAATTGTCTTGGTACTCTGGATGCTTGTCGATATAGGACTTTACATAAGAACAAGTTGGTTTCACACGCAGGTTTTTCGCCGCTGCATCATCCAAAATATATTTGACCAGATACACTGCAATACCTAGACCACCTAAATCTGCTGGCACTTCGGTATGTTTATATTCGATACCTTTTTCGCCGGCGCTCGTGGTGAAAAATTCATAATCCTCTAAAGCAATTTTGTCATCGATATGAATCTCAAAACGCTTCTTTTCGGTATTATTAATGACTTCATAATGTAATGGTTGTTTATTTTTCATATCTGTCTTTGCCATATCTGACATGGTTAAATTTCCTGATATCGTATGATTAACATTTTCTAGACTTAATTTACACCTGCTCGCGTTACTTTTTTCATGACACTTTTATCGTAACTTTGGCCATAGTAACAGCTCATGCTAGTTGTACTGTTATGAGTATACAGGGTTCTGTTATAAATATATTACCTTACCTTTATGACGATATTGTTCTAAAAATAAGAATAGTCAATTGCGAATATCGTTGTTTATCTGTTAGTAGACAACAATTATAATAGTTTCATTGTTTAAACGAGTTAACGAATGTCAAATTCTAAAACCGTTTAACTTACTAATAATTAAGGATACATTATGAAAACCATCTATCATGCAGCGGATTCTCGTGGCGATGCCAACCATGGTTGGTTAAAAAGCAAGCATACCTTTAGTTTTGCCAATTATCATAATCCAGAACGTATGGGCTTTGGTGCGCTACGTGTCATTAATGATGATTTTGTCATCGCAGGTCAAGGTTTTGGTAAACATTCACATCGTGATATGGAAATTATCAGTATTCCTTTATCAGGCAAGCTCGGTCACGGCGATAACATCGGTAATAAGGGCACTATTGAAACCGGTGAAATCCAAGTCATGTCGGCGGGTACAGGTATTGCCCACAGTGAAATGAACGCCGATAATCATGAGGCGGTGAGTTTTTTACAGATTTGGGTCATCCCAAACAAAATGAACGTTGAGCCTCGTTATCAGCAAATCCGTATGGATGAACTGATGAAGCCAAATGCGTTTAATCAAATTTTATCGCCTAATAGCGATGATGCAGGCGTGTGGATTCATCAAGACGCATGGTTCAGTATGGGCGATTTTGATAAAGGCGTGACAGAGACGTATCAGCTTAAAAATCCTAACAATGGTGTCTATATTTTTGTCATTAGCGGTAAAGTCGTTATAAACGGTAACACTTTGGATACCCGCGATGGTCTAGGTGTTTGGGATACTAAAAACTTTACGATGGATGTCCTCGATGATGCCAGAGTTTTGCTCATGGAAGTACCTATGAGCTTTTGATACTAAATGAGCTTTTAATGCCAAATAATAGACATTAATTTTTATCTTTTGGTCACACTAAATTCTATCTTACATCATAAGAGGTAAATTATGAGTATTGAAACCCTAGAGCCGCGCTTAGCAGATGTGGGCGGCATTCCCATTGCTCGTCTGTTACCCAGTAAAGGTAAGCAGCCAATTGGTGCTTGGTGCTTTCTAGACCATGCAGGTCCTGCTGAATTTAGCGAAGATGAAAGCGGTATGCAAGTCGGTCGTCATCCGCACACCAACCTGCAAACCTTTAGCTGGATGCTAAATGGTGAAGTACTGCACAAAGACAGCTTGGGTAATAAGCAAGTGATTACCAAAAACCAAGTCAACGTCATGACAGCAGGTACTGGCCTTACCCAAGGTATCAGTCATACAGAGCAGAGCGTTTTTCCTGATACCGGTGGTTCGGCAGATGCCGCTCGTGGTCTAAGTATGGTACAACTGTGGATTGCGCTACCGACCGATCAACAAATCGAACGCAGTTTCCACCATTATCCAGAGCTACCGACATGGCGTGAAGATAACGTCGAGATGGTATTGACGACGGGCAGCTATGACAGCGTCACAGGTAAGCGCTATGAAGCGCCAACCATTCAGTACTCAAAAATGGTCGGTATCGACGTTTACTTTTTAGAGGATGGTGAAGTTACGCTTAACCTAGAACCGGGTTTTGAATATGGTATCTTGGTGACAGAAGGACAGATTGAGTCTGAAGGCAAAATTTGTGAGCAAGATCAATTGTTCCGCTTCCACGATAGCGACGTTGCCAATAATAAAAGCATCAAGCTAGTCGCCAAAAAAGGCACCCGTGTGATGTTTATCGGCGGTGAGCCATTAAACAATCAAGTGCTGCTGTGGTGGAACTTTGTCGCCGACAACAAAGAAGAGATTGAGCAATCTATCATCGACTGGAACAACGGTCATGAGCGTTTTGGTAATATCGACTCAGACATGAAACGCTTGCCAGCACCAGAATTACCGCAAGGCTTTAAAGGTTAGTTTGTTTAGTTTATTTTGGTTTTCATAAACTATTAATAAGATATAATTACAAAAAGGAAGTATTGATTAAGGTCAATCTTTCTTATAATACAGCAGATTTGTTGATAGTACGCTTGCTTGGTATTACCCATTAATCGTACTCGTATTCATTAGCTTCTAATCACTAATATTCCTAATAAATAATATGGAGAAAACTATGTCAGACCTAAAAACATTAGAGAAATTGGCAGAAAAACGTCGTTCAGTTTATGCTTTGAGCGATCAATTACCCGTTACAAATGATGAAATCGTCAAGTTGGTTGAACATGCGGTTTTACATACGCCATCGTCATTTAACTCGCAATCAACGCGTATCGCTGTTTTGTTTGGTGACGACCATAACAAGCTTTGGCAATTAACCGAAGATACCCTACGCGATATCGTCGATAACGAAGAGCAATTTGCGGCGACCAAGCAAAAAATGGATGGCTTTAAAGCAGGTGCTGGTACTATCTTGTTTTTTGAAGATCATAGCGTCGTCAGAGACATGCAAGCTGCTGCGCCTTTGTATGCAGACAAATTTCCAATTTGGGCGCACCAAACCAATGCGATGCACCAGTACATTATTTGGACGGCGTTAGCCAGTATTGATGTCGGCGCCAACTTACAGCATTACAATCCTATTATCGATAAAAAAGTCGCTGAAGAGTGGAATATCGATGAGCAATGGGAGATGAACGCGCAATTGGTATTTGGCGCTATCGAACAACCCGCAGGTGACAAGGAATTTAAGCCTCTCGAAGAGCGTATGAAAGTATTTGGTAAATAAGCTATTTTTTAAAATAATTTTAAAATAGTAAGCAAATAAAAAAAGCGCCACTCAATGGATTATTGGGTGGCGCTTTTTCAACTGTGTTAAACGGAAAAGTTAAGCTAGTAGCAGCATTAAATACCGTTTATTGAGCTTTTTTACGGCGCATTAAGCTATTAGCTACCCATGCTGGACCAATCAGCAAGAACTGCAAATCTTCAAAGAAAGACGGTTTTTTGCCTTCAATTTTATGACCGACAAATTGTCCAATCCAAGCAACCACAAAGATAGCTGCCCAAACCTTAAAGCCCCACGGCAGTAGCGTCATCACTGATAAGCAAATGAGAATAAATATGCCCATTGCCAAAAACAGCGGCGTCGATAAACGCATATAAAATATTAAAACTAAGGCGCTCATCACCAAGGTGAACCAGACCGATAGCGACATGCCCATGCCTAAGATACTGACAAAAATGGTTGGAACACAGAGCCAATGGATTTTTTTATTGACTAGGTTTTGATGGCTGACAGAATATTCACTGAGCCATTGCTCAAGTGTGCGTTTTGACATACGGCCTTGACGGGTACGAGACATACTAACCTCCTTGTTAGCAAATAAATTTATTCTTACCAGTTGTAGCACTAATTGGCACAACCTGCCATTTTATCTGGTAAACCGCACAGTCAAAACATACTATCTTATTAACCTCATTTGTCTGTTTTTCAACTTTTTATGTTTTACCAAAATTATCTCTTAACGTACTGGTTGGGTTGACTCTCTAGAGTCTTGCTCGCTGCGATACCATTCATACAGTCCGACAAATGAATTAACTTGGTAAACCATGGTTTGAATGGCAAAGATATAATTGCCCGACATTAGGTTAACGGTTAGCCAAACGAAATTGGATAAAATCCATAACCACCAGTTAAATGAATAACGCAGAATCATCGCTGCCTGCGCAGTGATAGACAGCACAAAAGCGATAACATTAATCCAAAAGAAAGAGATAAAGCCCAAAAACTTACTATTATCATCTTCAACGACGGCGTAACCATAGCTGGCAAGTAAGTTATTTACTGTAGGAAACAGCGCCAAACCGATGACCATAAAAGCGATGGTTAATAGCCAAATCCAGCGACTGGCAGATTTGGGCACCATATCGCCATCGTCGTCGGTATGCTTGGACCAATAAAAAATCCCATAAAGATGACTAAAAAAGTTAAATAACGGCGCGAGCATCAAACCAACGGCGCCAGAGGTGGCTTGAACCACAAATTCACCTGCGGTCGCCGCCATTCCAAAACCATTACCTAGAATATTTTTGCGAAAAGATAATGACACCACGCAAATCAAACCGATAAATGACACGACTAAGTAAAACCAATCAAGGGTATTGTGTTCGGTGGTCAGCCAAAAGCCTGCTGATAAAGCAATGACACCGCAGATAAACCATAGGACAATCCATTGTATCGCCCATTTCCCGGTGATGTTGTCTAGAAGCTGAATACGCATAACGTCTTTTTCCTCAAAGTATGGAAGCTATTATCGTTTTTTTTCTTATTTTAGAGTTATTCTTTTAACCGTATTTTTTCTATGGTTTTTTTAAGTTTGTTATTTACCATAGATAAGCTTATCAATAATTAATAAAGCTTGCTGATAGCGGGCATCATAATCGGGCTGATCAATCATATGCAGCTCAATATCGTGACGAGCAAAAATATCTAATAAGCGCTGCTCAAAGCGACCGCGAGCCTCAGGCGTACCCAATGAGCGCATGCCATCGTCTACCCATGGAGTATTGTTATCAAGCATGATGGTATGGTCTAAGCGAAACTCATCGATACATGCGCTCACAAAGGGATGGGTACGACCTTCGTACTCTTCACAAAAAGCCTGCGTGGTGACAAAATCTGTATCGATAATGGTTACGGGCGCTGTTGCCCTAGCAGCGGCAGCACGGATCGCTTGGCCATGATTGAGGGCAATGGGACCATAATCGCTATACTGCAATCCAATCTCGCTACCGCCCAAATCTGTACCGACATACAGCCGTCCCATCTCAAGCGCAAAGCTGGATCCATAATAGTTGGCAAGCTTATGTACCAAAGTCGTCTTGCCCGAGCTTTCACCGCCAACAATCGCCACCGTTTTGGTATAGTCGCCGCGCACTTGTGGGTGCAGCGCCGACCAGTGGGCGACCGGATTACGTGCAATAGCGTAAGAATCAAATTCAGATTGCAATGGCGTCGTGACTACTGGCATGACTAACTGTCCAGAAACGTCCGACTGCGCCAAAGGATGGTTCTCTGCAACGAATAATACCGTTTCTGTTGGCAGGCCTAATGCATCTTTTAAACGTTGCAGCTTGGCATTGCTCGCCACAATATCGATGCTTACATCGGCAAAGCTTTCATGTAGCGGCAGCTCAATCTCATCAGTGGTATGAATATGGATAAATGGCAAATCTGCACACGCCATCTGTAGCCAACGTGCCTTATCTTGCAAGGTAATAGTAAAGTCTGGATGTGGAGCAGGGTGCATCATAATCACAATATGTAGCGTCTTTGCTTGTCCTGCGGCATCCAATATACTGCGCATTTGTCCTAAATGTAGCGGTTCAAAATGTCCAATCATTAATCCTGACTCGTACATAGCTTTCCTTATGTGCTGTTTTTATTTTAGTTATGATTCATCGTGGCAATTCATATTTCCTAAGCCTTGATGATTTAATAGCATGGTATAAAGGTTTGGATAGATTTACAGGTAGGTTATTGTAAATAGGCATTATTTTATAAAGGACTTTTAATATCAAATTATCAATAGATAATAAAGTTTTTCCACCTAAACAGATTTAAAGTGATTGCTTGAACTTTTTAAAGTTGTAACAGAATATGTAATATAAGCGAAACAAAGTGTATGATGAAACATTTTGAAATAGTTATTTAAAATCAGGAGTTTAGGAGTAATTATGAGAGCTTAGAGTAAGCTTAAGTAGCATAAACTCACAAAGCACGTCTATATCATCAACAGATAAAAAGTCAATAGTTGCTATACTTATTCGTAAGTTCAAAAGGGTTATGAATTTTTATAACGTTTTAAAATAAATGATAAGAATAACGTTAAATAATACATTCAAAATAAGCATAAATAATAAGAGAGGTATTTGATTTGGCTAAGTTAGCAAAATTACATCGCTCAAGAAATAATCGTATGATCGCGGGTGTGATGGGCGGTATTGCAGAATATGTCGGCTGGTCGCCAACATGGGTAAGATTACCCCACTCTCAACTTATTTTTCTAAGGTATTGGTTTACTTAGTTTTTAAAATTTCAGTTAAAACAATTAGAATTTTAAATTCTATAAAAATCAAAAGCCTACGATAAGTTGAGATTGGCGTGTAAGATTACTTTTTGTAATTGTCTCCACCATGAGCGCCGCTGTCCCAGGCATCTTAATTTATATTATCTTATGGATAATCATGCCTAAAGCAAATAATCAGTCTTATCAGTAAAAGCAAAGTTAAAAAGTTAAGATGAATATTGATTGTTAATATTAATGTTATCTAAATCTAAAATCATCTAAATAAAGACAACGTTGAGAACGTAAAATACAAGGCTAGAATAAAAACAATAGCCCATGAAAAAACAAAAAGCCTGACTCATCAGGATGCCTGCGACACACTTTTCCTCCTGCCCGAATGCTCACGCATTTGGGTATTTTTTTATCTTGTTTTTATATCTATCGGCTTAACACGCTGATAGGTAGATTTTGACGATGAACCAAGCAAATAACTGACTATTTGAGCGATTTAGACAAATTTAATTGTGCTAAATATAGATAAAATGGTCAATTTTTAGTAAGGTGAGCAGGCAAATAGCGTCGTTGCCAAATAAGCCATACGCGCGCTATCAATATCTTATTTTATAATACCTATTCCACCGCGGCGTTATGACATGCCCCAAACTATGACAATCCAAACTATGACATCTCAAGCGACAACTTCGATGACACAAGAAAAACACGCTCAGCCGATGACTTTTCAAGATTTAATTCTTACCTTACAGAACTACTGGGCTGATAAGGGCTGTGTGGTCTTGCAGCCTTATGATATGGAAGTCGGCGCTGGTACCTTTCATACCGCGACATTTTTGCGCTCGCTAGGTCCTGAGCGTTGGAATGCGGCTTACGTGCAGCCATCGCGCCGTCCAACCGATGGCCGCTACGGTGATAACCCGAACCGTTTGCAGCATTATTATCAATTTCAGGTGGTTCTAAAGCCCAATCCACCCAATATCCAAGAGCTGTATCTGGATTCATTACGCGCCATCGGTATTGATCCATTGGTACATGATGTGCGTTTTGTTGAAGACAACTGGGAGTCGCCAACGCTTGGTGCGTGGGGACTTGGTTGGGAGATTTGGCTTAACGGCATGGAAGTCACCCAGTTTACTTATTTCCAACAAGTTGGCGGTATCGAGTGTTTCCCCGTGACGGGCGAGATTACTTATGGGCTTGAGCGCTTGGCGATGTATGTGCAAGGCGTTGATAGCGTCTATGATTTGGTCTGGGCAGATGGCGAATTTGGTCGCGTAACCTATGGCGATGTTTTCCATCAAAACGAAGTTGAGCAATCAACCTATAACTTTGAGCACGCCGATGTGCCAATGATGGGTCAGATGTTTGATTTTTATGAGCAGCAAGCGGATAAGCTGGTTGCTGAAGGTTTGCCATTACCTGCCTATGAGATGGTACTAAAAGCCTCGCATGCCTTTAACTTGCTTGATGCGCGCGGTGCGATTTCAGTGACAGAGCGTCAACGTTTTATTCTACGTGTACGTACGCTGGCGCGTAAAGTTGCCTTTGGTTACGTCGAAGCACGCGCCAAATTGGGCTTCCCATTGGCAGATGAAGCGCATCGTCAAGCGGCGCTCGATAAGTATTTGCCAAAAGAAGATGTACTAACTGAAAATACAGATGATAATCAAACTACTAACAATAATAAATAGGAGCATCCCATGAGTACTATTTTATTTGAACTGGGGTGTGAAGAGCTACCTCCAAAAAGCCTAAAACCGCTACGTGATGCACTTCAAGCCAGTGTCACTGAGCAGTTAAATGAAGCTGAAATTGGCTTCGATAGTATTAAAGCCTTTGCCGCGCCGCGTCGTTTGGCGATTCAAATTGAGGGTATCAGTGATAAGCAGCCTGATCGTAGCGAGCAAAAACGTGGTCCTGCGATTAAAGCGGCGTTTGATAGCGATGGTAATCCAACGCGCGCAGCGATGGGTTTTGCTAAGGGTTTAGGTATCGACGCCAGCGAGCTGATCACTATCAACACCGATAAAGGTGATTATGTCGGCTATGAGCAGATTATTCAGGGTCAAGCGACGACTGAGTTACTACCTACTATTTTCCAAACCGCGCTTGATAATTTGCCGATTGCTAAGCGTATGCGTTCTGGCGCGAGCCGCAATGAGTTTGTCCGTCCGGTACAATGGGCGATATTGATGCAAGATGATGCGGTCATTGATGCGACTATACAAGGACATCAAACTGGCAAGCAAACGCGCGGTCATCGCTTCCACAGTCCTGACTATCACGAGATTATGCATGCTAACGATTATGAGCAGCTGCTCGATGGTTTAAAAGTCGTGGCGGATTTTGATAAGCGTCAAACGTTGATTAAAAACCAAGTCAAAACGCTAGCCGATGAAGTTAATGCCGATCCTATCGTCCCACAAGATTTGTTAGATGAAGTGACGGCGTTGGTTGATTTCCCGATTGCGCTGCGAGCAAACTTTGAGCCGCGCTTTTTACAAGTGCCGCAAGAGGCGCTTATCTCAACCATGCAAGCGGATCAAAAGTATTTTTGCTTGACCGATAAAGCAGGCAAATTGCAGCCTTATTTTATTTTTATCACCAATATTGAGTCAAAAGATCCCAATCAAATTATTGAAGGCAACGAGAAAGTCGTGCGTCCGCGTTTGGCGGACGCGGAGTTTTTCTTCTTGCAAGACCAAAAGCAGCCTTTATTTGCTTTGACTGAAAGCCTAAAAACGCGTGTCTTCCAAGATAAGCTTGGTACGATTTGGGAAAAGTCTGAACGTATTGCCAAGCTTGCTGCCTTTATTGCGACACTGATGCAGCAGCAAGGTCGCGATATTAATGTTGATGAAACTGTACGAGCCGCAATTTTATCAAAAGCGGATTTGGCCAGCTCATTGGTCGGTGAATATCCTGAACTGCAAGGTATCGCCGGTACGTATTATGCGCGCTTAAATGATGAACCTGAAGCCGTCGCGGCCAGCCTGCAAGAGCAATATTTGCCTAAGTTCAGCGGTGATGTATTACCGCAGACACCGATTGGTATTTGCTTAGCGTTGGCTGATCGTTTAGATACGTTGGTTGGTATTTTCGCCATTGACCAAGCACCGACTGGCTCAAAAGACCCATTTAGCTTACGTCGTTCAGCCATTGGAATTTTGCGTATTTTGATTGAAAAGCAATTACCAATTAATTTGGTGGCGCTCGTTGAGCAAGCGATTAAAGGTTATAGCACCAGTGAAGGCAGTAAAATTGCTAAAATGGGCGATACCTTTACCCAAGTGATGGCGTTCTTAAACTCACGCTATCGGGCGATGTATACCGAGCAGGGCGTCAGTGTCGATACGATTCAAGCCGTGCAAGCAATCAATCCGCATATGCCGCTCGATTTTGATCAGCGTATTCGCGCTGTGCAAACGTTTAGTGAATTGCCACAAGCCGAAAAGCTTGCCGATTCAAACAAACGCGTTGCCAATATTTTAGCGAAATCAGAAGTAAGTGTCGCCGACACTGTCGATGAAGCACTATTATCTGAAGCTGCTGAGCAAACGTTATATCAAGCGGTTCAGCAAGCGCAGATGGCGGTCAAACCGCTACTTGAAACTGCTGACTATACGCAAGTATTGCAAACGCTGGTCAGTTTAGATGCGCCATTGACCCAGTTTTTCGCTGATGTCATGGTAAATAGTGAAGATGCGGCGCTGAAAAACAATCGCTTAGCACTGCTCAAGCAAGTGCGCGCCCTATTCTTAACCGTGGCTGACATCAGTGAGCTGCAGCTATAGTTGGTTCATTATAGTTCGACAGTGATAGACCTCCGTTAGTTTAAGCATCTATCCGGTTAATTTATTAACGAGATAAAAAACTGGCTACATGTGGTCAGTTTTTTATGCGCTTATTCTACAGCGTTAGGTTTATAATGTCTTAGAACGTATCCAAAGGAGCACTGACGTGTTGGCCGTTATCATTGTAATTCTTATTATTTGGGCTGTGATGTGGGGCTTTTATAAGTTTATGTACCCGCGTGCGCCAAAAAGCATGATGCCAAAAAAGGGTGATGTGACCACGCCGCGCCAGTGTGATTTTTGTGGCAATCACTTGGCTGAGTATCGCGGTGTGCTGGAACCTACACCTATTTTAGAGAGTAATAGCAGCAATAATGTTGCCGCTCCTAAAGAATTATTCTTTTGCAATTATGAGCATCAGGCGGACTTTCATGCTGGTAAGACTTATCAAGCAGATGCTTAAGCTAGATCAATAAGCAGTTATCACCATTTAAAAAAGCGCTTAGTTCTGATGAGCTAAGCGCTTATCTTTTTAGAATACCTATTTAATATTGAGGCAAGTTTATAGAACAGAATGGGCATCTTTCATAATTTTGTTGAGCAGTGCTTCAGACTGTTTGCTTTGTTGCAGACGATCTTCTTCGTTTCTTTCATGAATTTGGATTTTTTCATATAAATTTAAGCAGGTTAATACCAGCAGGTTTTCTTGGCTAAGACTTGGTGCATCTCTTCTTAACTTGAGAGCAAAGTCGTTGATATAGGAAACTGCTGCACGCAATTCTTCTTGCTCGTGTACAGGACAAAAAATAGGGTAGGTTACGCCCGCAATCGCCACATCGACCTTTTTAATTTGCGGCTCAGGGGCGCTTTCAGGTTTAGTAGCGCTATTTACCGTACTATTAGTTGTCTTGTTGTTATTTGCATTATTGTTTACATTGCTATTTGCATTGTTATTTTGCGGGTTCGAATTATTTGGCATGGCTTTTTGTGGTTGCGTGGTTTGTGTTTGACTGTCTTTTGCTGGAGTGGTTGTGGGTTGAATGTTATGGGTCTGACTGCTTGGCAGCTGACGCTCTACAGGGTTTGCGCGGTCATCGGTCATGATAAATCCTACAATATGTGTCATTAAAGTGAATAATTAACTGTCATTCCTATAAATAGGGTGCTGATAAACTTAAATGCTGAATAGATAAAGTTAATCAGCAAAATTGCTCAAATTAAGCATAATGAATATCAACGTCTGCTTAACTTTCGGCTTGGTCAATACGTGTCAAACGCTGTAAAACCACTTGGGTACGCTCAGCGGCCAATTCATTTTTCTTCTTCAAGTCGCTATTTTGCTGCTTAATATCGCTATACTGCTGTTTTAATTCATTATTACGCTGCTGCAGGGCATGGTTTTGATGCTGTAATTGCTCGATTTGCTTGTGCAATTTGTCTTGTTCTTCGCCAATCATATGATGCGCTTCGGCAAGGCTTTGATAGCGCTTATCAAGATCGTTTAATTGTTTTTTGGCACCGTCACGCTCGCTATAGCTGCTATCAAGCTTGGTTTTAAGAGCGGTAAGCTCTTTTGGGTCAGTCACTGGTTGTTGTTTGAAGCTGCTAAGTTCAGCACTGACAAGCTGATACTGCTTTTTAATATCGAGTACCATTTTTTCTAATATTCTAAGTTGGTCATACATAGTCAGTTTTTATCCTTAACAAGTAAGCGTAAATGAATTTTGTTCTCTGCGTTTAATAATGCCATAGGTGACCGCATAATATCTATATCAACAAAGTAATTGTAGGGCGCTTTGTTTTGTGACTTTTATCATTTGCCGCTTTATGAATCATATCGGGCGGCGTCTATTTATATTTACCTCTATTAATCAATCACTAGGACATCTATTATGAATGACAATATCTCTGGCTGGAATACTTGGCTGGCTGCGTTTGATGACTGGACGGACGTGTCTATCAGCGAGGTACACGGCTTGATGACGGGGCTGATGACCGCCTGTAATGCCCCTGATGAGCCAGTTTGGGCAAAGGTGTTTGAAGAGCTAAGCTTTGCGCCGCTGCCTGATGCCGCATTAACTTTGCTCACCGAAGAGGCAGAAGACATTGTTTTTCAGTTAAAAGACAAAGACGATGCTTATGCGTATATGCCACTGGTGCCAGATGATGAACATGATTTGTACGAGCGCGTGATGGCGCTGAAACAGTGGGCAAATGGCTTTATGACCGGTTTTGGTATTACCGATTGTGGTCTAAGCGCTGAAGAAAACGAGATGCTATCGGATTTGGCAAAAATTGGTGCGATTCGATTAGAAGATGATGAAGACTTCGAAGGTGGCGAAGAGTCTTATCTGCATATTTTTGAATTTGCACGCATGGTACCGGTCAGTTTTGCTACGCGTAAACGTAAACCTGTAAAAGATATTGCCCTAATTGCTGGCTTGGCTATCGATGCTAAAACCACCAAAGAGCTACAGGCAGAAGGTAAGCTGCCTAAACCGATACCGCCGGTCGTTGATGTGATGAATCAGAAACGCCCATCATAATTAATATGATAGGATAAATAGAATGAGAAGTAGTCACGTTTCATGCCATGCAAATGGCACCGGACACTTGGCTATTAGATAGCGCTGAAAAAATGAGAGAAAGGAAGCGATGATGACTACTGATAATGGGATGGTTTATTTACGCCGCTGCATTGAGCTTGCTGCTGAAGCTTTGGAGGCGGGCGATGCGCCGTTTGGCAGCGTGTTGGTTGATGGCGATGGCAATATATTACAAGAAGATCGTAATCGTGCCAATACGGTTGATGTGACTTACCATCCTGAAATTGCCGTCGCTAAATGGGCCGCGCAAAATATGACCCCTGAGGCGCGGGCAAAAGCCGTGGTATATACCTCGGGTGAGCATTGCGCCATGTGCTCAGCGGCGCATGCATGGGCGGGTCTGGGTCGTATTGTCTATATCAGCTCATCGAAACAGCTCAGTAAATGGATGGACGAGATGGGTGTGAGCTCAACATCGCCCATCCATTCATTAAGTATCCAAGAAGTGGCGCCGAATGTACCTGTCGAAGGTCCGATTGCCGGTTTAGATGAAGAAATCAGAGCCCTACAGCGACGCGCATTTAAAAAAGCTTAAGTAAAAAGCTTAAATAAAAAATTTGCTTAAAAAGGCTAGGGCGTGTCTTCATTATTACGCTTATTAAAAAAGCTGTGCCTTTTTATCTTAGTACGATAAGGAAGTCTTATGACGCTAAAAAATTACGATAACGTTGCAGAAAGAGAAACGCCTAATACTCATTATTCTACTGGCAATTATCCAAAAGACAGTATTGATTGGCTGACAAGATTAATTGCGTTTGATACGGTCAGTCGCCATTCAAATTTGGCGTTGATTGACGATGTGAAAGCGTATTGCGAGCAATTGGGCTTAACGGTAGATTTAACCTTTAACGATGTTAAAAATAAAGCCAATTTATTCGTTACAGTGCCAGCGGGAAAAGATGCCGATGAAATCAATCATGGTCTGGTACTATCGGGTCATACCGATGTCGTACCAGTAGATGGGCAAGATTGGACGTCGGAGCCGTTTACCGCGACCATTCGTGGCAACAAGCTATACGGTCGCGGTGCTTGCGATATGAAAGGTTTTATTGCTTGTGCGCTAACACTATTGCCGCAAGCGGTAAAACTCTCTAACGCAGGTCAATTGCGTCGCCCATTGCATTTGGCATTGTCGTTCGATGAAGAAGTGGGCTGCTTGGGCGCTCCGCTACTTTTGGCAGATTTGAAAGCGCGCGGTATTACGCCTGACTACTGTATCGTTGGCGAGCCGACCAATATGGCGATGGTGGTGGCGCATAAAGGCATCGCGGTTTACCGTTGCCGCGTCCATGGCAAGTCAGCGCATTCATCATTGACTGCCCAAGGTGTCAACGCTATTAGCTATGCCAGTCGTTTGATTGGTTATGTCGATGAATTGGCCCAAGAGATTAGTCATCGAAGCGATAACGATGGGCTGTTCGATGTGCCTTATTCGACATTATCTGTTGGCACCATACAAGGCGGCACCGCGACCAATATCGTCCCCAATCTGTGTGAATTTACCTTTGATTATCGTAATCTGCCGCATATGACACAAGACGATATCCTCGCACCGATTGCGGCCAAAGTTGCAGAGCTCAGCACCCAAATGCAAGCACGCGCTGCCGATACTGGCATTGAGCTGCTACAAGAAGAAAGTGTACCAGCGATGACCGATAACGACAGCGCTGAGCTACAAGCGTTAATTATCGCTCTGACCGGCGACGATACACGTCATAAAGTCGCTTATGCAACTGAAGGTGGTCAGTTTACTAATAGCGGCATCCCAACGATTATTTGCGGTCCTGGTAGTATTGAGCAGGCGCATAAAGCCGATGAATATGTCGCGCTAAGTGAAATGGCACGTTGTGATGAGTTTTTACAAAAGCTGCTAAACAGTTGCGCTATCAGCTGATAAAATAGTCAATAAGCAATTTTATGGCAATATAGATGCGCATGACATACACCGTCTTTATGGCGGTGTTTATTTTTTCAACATGATGCATGCTTTTCAACATGGCGCATGTATTATTCAAATTTTTATAAAGAAGTAGGGGTTCGTTGATGTCTTGGCATCTGTTTGCGGTATTTTTTGCAAGTACGTTTTTTATCTCAGCGACCCCCGGTCCAAACATGCTACTGGCATTCCAATATGGCCTTAATTATGGCGTAAAACGTACTTTATGGACGCTAGCAGGTTTAAGCCTTGGGTTGTTTATTTTGCTGTTGTCAACGCTACTTGGACTTGATGTTATCAGCCGTCAATCGCCATGGTTATTGACAGTGATTAAAACCGTTGGTGCGATTTACCTTATTTATCTAGGTGTCGCATCGTGGCGCGATAGTGGTAGTAGCAGCTTAATAAGTGATGCCAGCGAGCTGAGTACAGAAGTTCATAAAGAGCTGACTGCGACTGCGGAAATGGCAGATAAGCCTATGCCGCGCTCACTTTCGAGCGCTGCTGTCAAAGCACCGCCTAGCGATTGGTTATTGTTTCGAACGGGCATGTGGGTATCACTGTCTAACCCAAAAGCGATTTTATTCTTTGCCGCCTTTTTTCCCAAATTTATCAATTTTAGCGCGCCGCTGTGGCCGCAGTATATTATGCTGACTTGTGGGCTGTTTTTGAGCGAGACGATTTGGCAGCTGATTTATACCATTGGCGGTAAAAAGCTGGCTGGTTGGCTTGATGTTGGTGAGCGTTTGGCATGGCTCAATCGCGGTTGCGGAGTGATATTTATTTTAATTGCCGCGGCGTTATTGGCTGAGGTTTTAAATGGTTTCTTGGCTTAGGAATTAATCTGGTTTATGTTTAACGTGGTTTTTTAACAAGCGATACGTTTTCTAGAAAATTTTCATATAATTAAATTAATTATTGACTTTATTTTTTAAATCGTTATTATTATCCCATTGATTTATAGTGCTTATCTTTCATAGGTGCTATATCATCCTAATTAATCTGCTATTGTCGCTCTGACATTGGCCACAACCTACGGAGGAATCATCGTGTCCTATTTAAACATTAAGACGTTTTCAAAGATTGAACGTATAAATTGCATGACAGCAATGACGACTTCGAAAAGGTTTGGCTGAATTTATATGTCAGCTATGAGTAATATCTTGTTTATTGATATCAACGCATAGCCCTCTGTATCTACTCACTCTATCCCTCTTCTAAGTACGCTATGTCAACATAGCTCGTAATCGTGCTCGGCATTTCCGCGCTTGCTGTTAGCTGTTTATTCAAAATTTTACCTTACTGTTATCACCAATATTCTCGCTCAGCTCACGCTATTATTTAGTAAATAACTATTTATGTGTGTGCTATCTGAGCTGGCTATTTTTAAGCTGAAAATTTTGGTAGCGTAAAAATTCTTTTTAAAACGTCCATCATAAATCAATCATACATTTTTATTAATTTTTTAATTAATAAAGAAGCGGTATTTTATTGTCTATTTCTTATGAAAAATAACTTATTGAGTGTTTTACTTAATGGTAATCAATAAGTAAATTATAAAATTAACAGAATAGGTAAATTAAAATATATTTTGTATGGTGATTAAAATAATAAAATGGAAATAATACATTATGAGCATTCAATTAGTATTAAATGAAAATAGTAAATCTGGCGTACCAGTCAAGATTTATACCTCAGATATTGAACAAGAGGCGATGCAGCAGTTATGTAATTTGGCTCAGCTGGAGTTTGTACATTCGCATATCGCGGTGATGCCTGATGTACACGTTGGCAAAGGCGCTACCGTTGGAAGTGTGATTCCAACCAAATCCGCCATCATTCCGGCTGCAGTCGGTGTTGATATTGGCTGCGGTATGAACGCGGTGCGTTTGTCTCTGACGGCAAGCGATTTACCTGATAGTTTAAGGGCATTACGCTCAGTAGTGGAGCAGCAAGTGCCAGTTGGCTTTAATATGCACAAACAAATCCAAGCCAAAAACTCAACGCTTGATCCGTTAGGTAAACGCTTAAAACCGATTACTGATAAGCATCCAGGTTTGCTCAAGATGCTCAAAGGCTTTGAGCGTACGTGGGCAAAGCAACTTGGCACATTGGGTGGTGGCAATCATTTCATTGAGCTGTGCTTAGATGAAAACAATGATGTCTGGGTCATGCTGCATTCTGGTAGTCGCGGCATTGGTAATTGTATTGGTCAGTACTTTATTAATCTTGCCAAAAAAGAGCGTCAATCGCGCTTTGGTCATGTGCCAGATCGGGATTTGTCTTACTTTGCTGAAGGCTCTGATAGTTTTGCTGATTATGTTGAGGCGGTAGGCTGGGCGCAGGATTATGCGCTAGAAAACCGCCGTGAGATGATGCGTTTGGTCATTAAAGCCATGCAGTCACCACAAGCGGGGTTGCCACGTTTTCAGCTGACCAAAGAAGCCATCAATTGCCATCATAACTACGTCAACGAAGAGATGCATTTTGGTGAGCAAGTCTATGTCACGCGTAAAGGCGCTATCAGTGCCTACCAAGGTGAGCTGGGGATTATTCCCGGTTCTATGGGCGCAAAATCCTTTATCGTCCGAGGTCTTGGCAATGATGAGTCGTTTTGCTCGTGCTCGCATGGCGCAGGGCGACAAATGAGCCGAGGCAAAGCCATACGGGCATTTACCATTGATGAGCTCAAAGCGCAAACCGAAGGCGTTGAGTGCCGTAAGGACAAAGGGGTCATCGACGAGATACCCGGTGCTTATAAAGACATTGAAGAAGTGATGGCCAACCAAGCCGACTTAGTCGAAGTGGTGCATACGCTTAAACAGGTCATGTGCATTAAGGGTTAGTTGGTTTTGCAAAACAGATTTAGAGATATTAAAAATATAGGTAACAATATGAGCTTAAAACAAACCTTAAAAAAGGCCAAACAGATTGAACGGCAGCTGGAACAGCAAGATGCCACAGCCAATCAAAACTTACTTGGTGCTATAAAACCGCGAAATTATCTGGCGCTAAATCCACTGCTCAAAAAAGGCGGTATTCATGGAAAAGAAGATATTGATATCGTGCGCAAAAAACGTCGCCGCGAAACCAAGCAGCAATTGCGGAAGACCGATTGGTTATCGCAGTAAAGACAATCAATTTTAACATCCACGCACAAAAAAGCCGCTCCCTACTTAAATAGAGAGCGGCTTTTTTATTTATACAGTTTTTTATAAAGGGTTAAGCCAATACCTCGATAAGCTCGCCTTTTACCATATGCGGACTGACAAAATCGGTCACGCGTACACTGACGATTTTACCCAGTAGTTCATCTACTTTATCAACGTCAAAAGGGAACATCACGGTACGGGTATTGTCTGCTGTGCCGATTAAGCAATCAGGATGACGATTGGCCACTTGCTCGACCAAGACGCGAGTGGTAGTGCCGACCATTTCATGGGTTTTGGCAAGGGTTGAATCGATAATAACCTTTTGAAATTCTGCCAAGCGTGCTTTTTTGGTTGCGAAACTCACATCGTCAGGCAATTCTGCGGCTGGTGTGCCCGGACGCTTAGAATAGATAAAGCTATAAGAGTGATCGAAGTTTAATTCTTTTGCCAAGTTTAAGGTATCTTGAAAGTCCTCATCAGTCTCGCCAGGGAAGCCAATGATAAAGTCACTCGATAGGTGAATGTCAGGGCGTATGGCTTTGAGCTTATTAATCTGATTGATATAAACATCAATGGTATGGTTGCGTTTCATCGCCGCCAAAATAGCATTTGAGCCACTTTGAACCGGTAGATGCAGGTGTGACACCAGCTCTGGCAACTTGGCATAAGCATCGATAATATCATCGGTGAACTCTAGCGGATGGCTGGTGGTATAGCGAATGCGCTCGACACCATCGACATGCGAGACATAATGCAAGAGCTCAGCGAATCGGCAAATACTGCCGTCGTCTTTTTCGCCGCGATAGCCATTGACGTTTTGACCCAGTAAATTAATTTCGCGCACACCTTGGGCAGCGAGGCTATCAATCTCTGCCAAGACATCATCAAGCGGACGCGACAATTCTTCTCCGCGCGTATAAGGCACCACGCAAAATGAGCAATATTTTGAGCAACCTTCCATGATAGATACAAAGGCTTTAAACCCTTCTACTCTTGGTTCTGGTAAAAAATCAAACTTTTCGATACTTGGGAATGACACATCCACCGTACCGATACGGTTTTTAGGCGAGATAGAGCGCTGCTCATGCGACTGGTCATACAGCTCTGGCAGACGGTGTAAGGTTTGTGGCCCAAAAACCATATCAACGTAAGGCGCGCGTTTTTGGATATTATCGCCTTCTTGCGAGGCTACGCAGCCGCCAACACCGATAACCAAATCAGGGCGTTTTTCTTTCAATTTGCGCCAGCGGCCCAATTCTGAAAACACTTTTTCTTGCGCTTTTTCGCGAATTGAGCAAGTATTCATTAGTAGCACATCGGCTTCGTCGATATTGTGGGTGACTTCCATACCGTGTGAATCGCCCAATACATCAAGCATTTTGCCAGAGTCATAGACGTTCATCTGACAGCCTTGAGTGGTGACAAAGACTTTTTTCGGCGTACCACTGCCATTGACTGGAGTTTGAGCAGTAAACGCTTGAACAGAGTTTGACGCTTCGAGTGCCGTAACGGCAGGCGCAGTAACCCTGTTCTCAACAGCAGCGTCATCGATGCGGGGATTAAATACAGTAACACTCATAAGCGAAGTCCATGATTGACTAAAAATATAGCGAGGTAGGCGATTAACCGGTGGCGTATTTTATCATAATCTGGCATCAATGTGAAAAGTTAGCATGGGCTTAAACTGTTGACGCCATTTGATTATTTATAATAGTATCAATTGCTTATCTATTACCATCACTCAGATAAAGGCTTTTAGCACAATTAAGCCTAGTAAAAGCGCCGTAACACCTTCGTGTTACGCATGGCTATCCAATTTATTAACGAAAAGTAAAGCTGATGGTTGAATGTGCAACGAGTATAGTATGATGCAGACAACCATATCCGCACTATTGTTTAAATGGGCGTTTTAAGCAGGGTGAAAAATACCATTTCAAGCCTAGATTTAAGCTGTTTATTTAGCCAAATTATTTAGACTTATTATAAAGAGAGTCCGTATGTCAAAGCCGCAAGTTGCCCCGAGTATCAAGGATAAAGATGCCAATTATCAAAATCATATGCCTAAAAATCATAAAACAACGATGCTAAAAACCAGTATGCTGAGTGTGGCAACGGCGATGGGCGCGCTGGCATTGTCACAAGGAGCTTATGCTGAGCTTACTTGGGGCAATAATACCAGTAGTAATGTCAATAGTTATCAGCCACAAGGTAGCTACCAACCGGACAACTATCAACCGCAAAGCTATCAACCTGATAACTATAAAGCGCCAAGCTCGCAGCCAAACAGCAATTATCAAGCAAACAGCGGTTACCAAGCGGATAGTGGCGCAAGCTCATTTACAGCAGCAGCTATCGCCGCAGATCGCGGTGATGTCAACGCCCTTTATAATTATGAGCAGGAGATGAATGGCGGTTTGTTTGCCATGTATCCGCCTTATTGGCGTATGAATTTGGACCTAAACTCACAAAGCCCAGCGGCGGTTACACAGTTTGTCCGCCAGTATCCAGAGACGGTAATGGCAGAAAAGCTGGTTGCCGATTTTGCAGAAACCAAAGCGGGTTCCAATGATTATGCCGCCGTACGCCAAGTGGCAAATCTCATTACCAATGCCGATGACAGTGAAAAGTGCGCCGTTGCCCTTGGGTTTAATAACGGCGGCGATAGCATGCGCGCGATGGCGGCCAAGTCCGATGTCTGGCTGACCACCAAAAAACAGCCAGCGCTGTGTGATCAATTGGCGTTAGAGATGAATAATAATGCGCTGATTAGCAATCAAGATAGGGTATCGCGTCTCAAACGTATGCTGCGTAAAGGTAAGACTGGCGATATTATGGCTTTGTCATCAAAGTTGGGTACACCGATTCCTTACTCGTCGTTAAGTGAAATTCAGCTCAATCCCTCAGCATTTTTTAGCCGTTTTGCTCGCGAGCCAAACAGCCAGATGAATCAATATCTGTATTTGTATGCCATGGGGCGCTTGGCAGAAAAGTCCTACCGTGAGGCAGCGCTACAATTAGATTTTGATGTGAAACAAGACAATCAGCGCGCAGCGAAGTTATTAAACGATGACACCCGTCGCTATGCTTATCGCATTCTTGGCGTTCAGCGTATGAACCACAATACTGACGATGGTTTTAATGTGGAAGCGGTCGATTGGTTCCGTAATAGCTTAGATAATGATTTTAGCTTTGAAGAAGCCGAATATTATGCCATGGCGGCGATTCGTTTTAGTCGTTGGGATGATGTGGTCGAAGCCATCTCGAAAATGGACGCTGAAACGCAAAAAACCAATCAATGGCAATATTGGTTGGCGCGTGCTTATGAGCAATCAAGTGATGCCAACAAACGCAACACTGCCAAAAAAATGTATCAAAATCTTGCAAAAAGCAATGAATACTATGGTTTGATGGCCAAGGATAAAGTCGGTCAACGTTTTGATGCCAGCCGCTTAGGTGGCAGTAATTTGCCTAACGTTAGTAGCACTGAGCGCGCCCGCGTCATGCAAAACCCGCACTTTGCACGGGCGTTTGCTCTATATAACGCCGATGCCAGCCGCGCTTATGCCAATCGCGAGTGGAACTGGGCGGTGAAAAAAGCGCGTGACAATCGCGATAATAATTTGATTATTGCGGCCGCGCGTCAAGCCTATGATATCGGTTGGCTCGATCGAGCAATTTATGCCATTGATAATACTGATACGGTAAATAACTTGGCTCTATCACATCCGATGCCGCACCAATCGGCGGTCGTGCGCCATAGTCAATCGGCTGGTATCGATCCGGCATGGGCGTATGGCATCATGCGTCAAGAGAGTCGTTTTGTCTCGTCGGCGCGCTCAAACGTTGGCGCGAGCGGACTGATGCAGGTCATGCCTGATACCGCTAAATATATCGCACGTAATTTAGGCGAAACTTATAGCGCTAGTCGCGCCAATAGCGGCGATACCAATATCCGTTATGGCACCTGGTATATGGGCGATATCTTTGGTAAATTGAACAGCCAGCCAGTTTTGGCCACAGCGGGTTACAATGCCGGACCCAACAATGCCAAACGTTGGCAGCCAGTTTATGGCTCACTTGCGGCCGACCAATATGTCGAGTCGATTGCCTTTCCTGAAACGCGCAATTACGTCAAGCATGTAATGGAAAACGCCACCATCTATAGCAGTTTGCTAGGTCGCGGTCAGCCTATCAGTCAGCGCATGGGAACCATTCCCGCCGCCTTCTAATTCTCTTTGTTTTCTTAAAAAGCCATTAATTGCTCGCTGTTAATGGCTTTTTTATGGCGCTAGTTTAACAGCAGTAATCGCTTCACAAATCCATGTTTACGTTTCTGCTATAGATTAAAAAAAGCAATTTGCTACCATTGTTTGAGTTTCCGTCTGAATTTTCTGTTGGCTCACTCCCAGCCTGCGGACTCACTCCCAGAAGGCTAAATACTTTCGAGCGACCTAATGTGATCAGTGTCTTAGTTTGGATTGTGGAAATTAATGAATCCTAAAAGCTCCTATTCGTCATTGCTAGATGCTTTAACTTCTTATGATTAAAAAATATTTCAAGTTGCCCATATCGTCGCAAGCTAAGCGTCAATTAACTCTTCAGACAAAGGTGGGCTCGATGTCAAAGACAGCGCTATCAGAGCATTTTCATAAATATTGGTTACGTACAAAGTATGACAATAAAGGTAATGCTGCACTTGGTATAAGCGCTTTGCTATTGTTGCAGGGTGCAATAACGCTGCCAGCCCAAGCGGCGAATGCCAGTAAACCGGGTCAGCGAGTGTTGATGATTGAGATGACGCCAGCGTTATGTAGCTTACAGCCAACGCGCGCGCGTATGCGTCAGTGTTTGGAAGGCTATTCGCTTACCGTTTCAGGTCTCGATATGGGCTATGGCGAGCGCTGCGGCCGCGGCAGTGAGCCACGCTTGACGCCCTTACAATTAAAAGTTGTCAACCGTATCATGCCTGATACCACGGTGCGTACCCAAGCCTGGCAACGCTATGGCGCTTGTAGCCCTCTCAGCGCCAGTAGTTATTTTCGCCAAATTACCAATTATGCCGGCGATTTAAAGCTACCGAATGAGTTAAATACAGGCAACAGCTATACGGTATTAAAATCGCGTTTTGTCGGTCAGATGACCCGCTTGAATAATGGTATGTCAGCGAATAGCGTGGATTTGATTTGTCAGGTAGGCACGCGCCGGCAAATGGTATTGACTGATGTGCACGTATGTTATGAAGGCAGCTCATTCGGCACTTGTAGCAATGTCGTCGACAACTGCGGTAGTAAGTTTATTATTTCAGGCGGCAAATAATTCTATTTTGACATTGAGTTATTGTGCATTAATAACGCCTCTTTCTACCTTTAATGAATAAAACAGTGAAGTACAAATGGCAAAAATATAGGCAATTTTTCTTATAACTCTCCTAAAATATTAGCCATTATTCTATCTAAAACACTTTTTCGCCGTCTTTTAATACTTCTTTTGCACCTTTCTTGAAGTTCCTCTAACGCCTTACTCCTCTAATGTTGTGCCAAAAATTTCATTATCTATCTGTATAAAATGTAACAATATAATTTGTATTGTCCGCAAACGCGTTCGCGCTTTCTCTAGACGGTTAATAGGCTGAGGTGCTACACTAGTGAACGGTTTATGACTGCTATATTCAGCGAGCAGGTCGCTATCTCAAACGATATTCATCAATCAAAACCATCTATTACAACCATCCATTAGAATCGTAAATTATCTAATCTATAATTAGGGAGTATTCAATGTCAATGAAACAGCCTTTACGTGTTGCCGTCACTGGTGCCGCTGGTAATATCAGCTATGCTATGTTATTTCGTATTGCATCTGGTGAAATGCTAGGTAAAGATCAGCCAGTTATCTTGCAATTGCTTGAAATCACGCCAGCTCTTGACGCCCTAAAGGGTGTGGTCATGGAATTAGAAGACTGTGCATTCCCATTATTGGCAGACATCGTACAAACTGATGATGCGACTGTTGCCTTTAAAGACGTCGACTATGCACTATTGGTTGGCGCGCGTCCTCGTGGCCCAGGCATGGAACGTAAAGATTTGCTAGAAGCCAATGCTGCGATTTTCTCAGCGCAAGGTAAAGCATTGAACGATGTTGCTAGCCGTGACGTAAAAGTATTGGTGGTCGGCAACCCTGCCAACACCAACGCTCTTATTGCTCAGCGCAATGCACCAGACCTAGATCCACGCAACTTCACTGCTATGACGCGCCTAGACCACAACCGTGCCATCGCCCAGTTGGCTGGTAAAACAGACAGCACTGTTAATGACGTGAAAAAAATGATTATCTGGGGCAACCATTCATCAACTCAGTACCCAGACCTAACGGCTGCGACTGTTAATGGTAAAACAGCGTTAGATTTGGTTGACCGTGATTGGTACGAAAACACCTATATCCCAGAAGTACAACAACGTGGCGCTGCTATCATCAAAGCTCGCGGTGCGTCATCTGCCGCTTCTGCTGCCAACGCTGCCATCGCTCATATGCGTACGTGGGCTCTAGGTAGCGATGAGAACGATTGGGTTTCTATGGGCGTTTACTCAAACGGTGAATACGGTATTGCTGAAGGCTTAATCTACTCATTCCCAGTGACTTGCAAGAATGGCGACTGGTCTATCGTAGACGGCGTTGATGTCTCATCTGATTTCTCAAAAGAGAAAATGGCAGCAACCGAGCAAGAGCTTAGCGAAGAGCGTGATGCCGTAGCACACCTGCTTCCTTAAGCAATCAATTTGCTAAAGCTAATATATAAGCATGAAGCTAAATAATCGTTAAGCTAAAAAGCCCTCTTATTAGAGGGCTTTTTTGTGGCTTAAATAATAGACAATACAATTGATAACGTTAGCTAAACGTTGATTTACAGCTATTCAAATAAAGCTTGCTACAATAAAGTGGTAAATCCAAACAATAAACACAATTAAATCTGTATCATTTAAGGAGAAAAGGTATGTTGGGTGAACCGGAATATAGTATGAATGAACTTTTTGCGCAATTGGGGCTGGATAGCTCGGACGAAGCAATAGATGCATTTATTGAAAAGAATAAATTGGCCAAAGAAGAAGAGCTCACCGATGCGCATATTTGGAACGACAATCAACGCGCTTTTTTAAAAGAAGAATGGTTTAAGGATGCCGCTTGGGTAGAGACTATTGACGAATTAAATGTACGTCTGCACCCTGACGCCTAAAAACAATAAAGTATAGACATAAAAAGTAGTACCGTAAATAAAACCCACAAACGTTATGAACGCTGTGGGTTTTTTTATTATCGGTCTGATAATGATAGCTATCTATTCAATCAGGCTGCTGAGCACGCCATTCAAGTAAATCAATCACGTCATTATGAATGCCTGCTTTTAACGCCTCTAAACTTTCATAATGGCGCTCACCATGCAAATAATACAAAAAGCGTACCTGCAAGGTTAAGCCGTATAAGTCTGCTTGCAGCTTAGGAAAATGTGCTTCTAAGCGCCAATCATGTTCTTTATCTACCGACGGTCTGATACCAAGGTTGGCAGTACCAAATAAGCTATGCGGACGGAGACCTTTCACCCCTGGATTTTCACTATCGGTAAGTGCGGTTAGACCATCTGCTATGACATTGCCATTGTCGTCAAGGCTGACAACATCGACAGCAAAAATACCATGTAACGCAGGTTTGATGCGTTTTAAATCGACATTGGCCGTTGGGAAGTCCATGGTACGACCAATTTTATCACCACCAATGACGACGCCTGTCATCGCATAGTCGCGTCCCAAGAGGGCATTGGCTGCGTTAATATCGCCTGCCATCAATAAATCTCGTATACGCGTCGAGCTAATGCGCGCACCTTTACCTTTATCATCGATAACGGTGTGCAGATTGGTCACATCTAAGCCATAATCGCGTAAAAACTGACTGTCACCAGTACGGTCATGACCAAATTTAAAGTCATCACCCAATACCAAGGCTTGGACGTTTAAGCGCAGTGCCAAAATATCGGCGAATGCCTGCGCTGATAGTGAGCGAAAATCGCTATCGAAGCTGGCAACAATTAGCGTCTCGATGCCGTATTCTGCCAGCAAAGCTTGCTTTTCGGCAAGGTTGGTGAGGCGAGCAGGCGCGGTCGCTGGCGCAAAGAACTCACGCGGCTGTGGCTCAAATATCATGACAGCTGAGCCAAGGTTTTGCGCTTTGGCAAGCTCACGAACTTGCGACAGCATCGCTTGATGACCTAAATGGACGCCATCAAAGTTACCGATAGTCAGTACGCAGGGTGGCAATGCTACTGGGCTGCTACCGGCCGGTAAAGCGCTTGGAGACGCCATCAGTTGCTCAAGAAAATAGGTGTTCATAAATGTCAGCTATGATAGATAAGACCAATAAAAAAAGGAAAACACACCGCGACTAAAACAAACTTTTAAAACAGATGTGTCTAAAAGCAGCCATTATAAAGTAAAATAGCCTTACTAACATCCTATAGTCTATTGTTAATCAAACAACCATGCTAACAGCTAAACGTCTATTAATCACTTATCCCTATTTTTATTATTATCTATGAATATTCATGATGGAAACGCTATGCCTGCTGCTGTCTCTACGACTGATTATGATAATGGCTATGACTCTATACAGCCTACATCAGCCGTCTATAACCTTAACGAGCGCTTTATAGTGCAGCGTGCCAGTCAAGACGACTTACCCACAATTTTAGCCATTTATAACCAAAGTATCGCCGCCAAGCAAGCAACCGCTAATCTCACACCCGTGACTTGCGCAGAGCGGCAAGATTGGTTTGATGAGCATATAAATAGTGCCACGCGACCTATTTATATTGTGAGAGCTATGGTTGAAGATGCAGATATGAGTGTCGAAGAAACGGTATCGCCAATCGTCGCTTGGGGCAGCTTTAGCGATTTATATACACGGCCCGCTTATCATATCAGCACGGAGATTAGTATCTACTTACATCAAGAGTATCATGGTCAAGGATTGGGCAGCTTTTTGACCCGCTGGATGCTGACGCAAGCGCCGAGCTTAGGTATCCATAACGTGGTTGCGCTTATCTTTGCCCATAATCAGCCAAGCTTAGGATTGTTCCGTAAACTTGGCTTTGAGCAATGGGGCTATATGCCAAAGGTTTGCGATATGCAGGGGTTTATCGCCGATGTCGTGATGCTTGGTAAATCGGTCATTGTCGATAGTAATGATTAATGAAGATAGCGATGACTAATGAAGATAGCAGTGACCAGTAATAATGCCAGATAAAGGCTATTTAACGAAGAGCAGTCAGATACCTTATCCTAAGATCTTCCATTTGCCATCTATCTTTTGTAGCTCATAAGTCAATGGTGCAGGCTCACTTTGCCCTCTTAGCATAATCTCACCCATGATGGTGGCACGGGTTTTATCATCGTTGTATTTAGTATCAGTAAAAGTCACCCCATCAACCGTTTGCTGAAACGCGGATTGCGTTTTGGCAAGCTCTTCCTCAAAGTTTGCCATGTCGACTTTATAATACGTTGCAGCTTGTTTGGCGTCGCCATAATACAAACTGTCTAATGCTTTTTTAACCGTATCTTCTGGCGTGCCATTTTGAGTTGGGTTGGTCACCAAGCTTTTTTGCTTACTATCAGCAGTTACTGGATTGATATTATCGCTCGTGATGATGGTTTTATCTTGAGTGCTATCTGTTACTTGCGCATCTTCACTCATATTATCCGTACCCACTGATTTTGCTTCATCAGTCACAGTGTCATCAGATGTTTCAGTGATTGCTGTAGTGTCTTCATTATTATTGACAGCAGTCTCAGTGTCACCCTTATCATTATTGCTACAACCACTTAAAAGTAGTCCAGTAGACAGGATGCCAACAGTCAGTAAACTTGGTAAGCGTGACAAGGTTGTTGATAAAGCTGTCTGTGAAGTTGGTGATTTAATCGTCATGTTAGTCCCCAAAATTATGTATTTAGTAGTAATTATGGCAACTATCAGCCGCATTCACTGTCAATTCTCATACCTAGCTTGTTTTGGTTTGGTAAGTTAAAGCGTTGTTCAGTGCTTAACAACGAGTGCTTAATAATAAGTGCTTAACCATGCTTTAGCTGGCGCGGACGGAAACCTGTTGCTAGTAGCACGACGCCATAAACCACCGCACCAACGACGCACATAATCAGCAGCGCAACGATACGTTTCCACTGCGCATCATTGGTTGGGAAATAGGGCAGCATGACATAAAGCACCGCAACCATAGAGGCGGTAGAAAGCCCAAACTGGCCAAACAGCTTTTTCCAATGACTGCCAAAGCGGAAAATCTCGCGCTTATGCAAGAAGTAATATAACAAGCCTGCGTTCACAAATGCCGCACCCGTCGTTGCCAATGCCAAACCACCATGTAGCGGCATATCTAAGAAATAAAAGATACCGATAAAAATCACACTAAAAATCATATTGGCAAAGACGGAGATAATACCGATTCTGACTGGCGTTCTGGTGTCTTGACGGGCAAAAAAGGCGGGCGCGAAGATTTTAATTAACATAAAACCTAAGATGCCGCCTGCCATGCTTTTTAGCGCCAGTGAGCTCATTTGTGCATCGCGTAGGGTAAATTCGCCACGTAAAAACAGCGCTTGCATGAGTACGTCAGAGAGTATAAACAGTGCTGCCGATGCCGGTACGCCGACCAAAATAATTAAGCGCGCTGCCCAGTCGATGGTCTTTTTGAAGCTGACGTCGTCTTTTTGCGCTTCACTTTTCGATAGGCTTGGCAAAATAACCGTACCGATAGCCACCCCAATTAAGCCAAGTGGCAACTCGCTCATACGCTCAGCAGCATACAACCAAGAAACCGAACCGCCAATCATTAACGAAGCAAATACAGTGTTGAGCAGCAAATTAATCTGGGTGACAGAAACGCCAAAAATAGCCGGCAGCATCAATTTCAAAATACGGCGCACGCCTTCGTGTTGAAAGTCTATTTTTGGGGCGACCAGTAGTTTTTGTTGCGAGAGCTGTGGCAGCTGTATTAATAACTGCAGTAAACCTGCAATAGCGACAGAATAACCCAGCGCCATGATAGGCACATCAAACATCGGCGCAAACACTAGAGCACCACCAATCATACATAGATTTAGCAAAACAGGCGCAAAGGCGGGCGCGGCAAAACGTCCGTAACTTTGTAAAATACCGCTGGCAAAAGCGGTCATAGAAATAAACAATAAATAAGGGAAAGTTAAGCGTAGCAGTTCAGCAGTGATAGCAAATTTATCGGGTTGATCAGCAAAGCCTGGGGCAAATAAGGTCACCACCCAAGGGGCGATTAAAATCACCACGACCGTTAGCATGGATAAAACCAGCAGCAGTGCGCCTGACGTGCGACTGACTAAAATCTGAACCTGCTCTAGGCTGTATTTTTCTTTATATTCAGACAGCACAGGAACAAACGCTTGGCTAAAGGCGCCTTCGGCAAATAGGCGGCGTAAAAAGTTGGGAATCTTAAAGGCGACCAAAAAGGCGTCCATCAGACCGCCGGCGCCAAAGACGCCTAACAAGACGACATCACGCACCAAACCTAAAATACGCGACAGCATGGTCATGCTACTGACCACCATGGTTGAACGAAACAATCGACTTTTTGCCATGAGAACCTATTTTGCTAATTTATTTACTGAAGGTTGTGTTGTTAAAAAACTGACGGATTATAGCACTTTCACTGTCCTGATAAATGGATCCAATAAAGAATAAAACCTGTCATTTACAGAAATTTTAATAAGAGTGTTTACTCAATCTTGGTTGTAAAGTGATGACTGACTTGCAATATGGCGGGTAACCATCTCTCGCAACTTTGTCCATTCAAAATAATCACCGGGGTCAGTTTTGCGACCGGGCGCGATATCACTATGACCAGTAAGATGCCTACGAGTTTTTGGATAAGCGTCATAGATAGCGACGATAACTTTGGCAAGTGTTTCGTATTGAGCCGCGCTAAAGGACACAAAATCTGAACCTTCAAGCTCAATGCCAATGCTATAATCATTACATTCAGGGCGACCCAAGTAGCTGGAGCGCCCAGCATGCCACGCGCGTTCGTTAAAATCGACAAACTGGGTAATCGCGCCATCTCGCTCTATAAATAAATGTGCTGAGACTTCTGCACCTTTAATGGTTTGAAAATATGGATGCGCCTCCCAGTCTAATTGATTGGTAAACAAGGCTTTGACGTAGTGTAGACCGTCAGTATCGCAAGCGCCAAACTCATTGGGCGGCAAGCTAATATTGTGAATAACGATAGCATCAATCGCGATATTTTCAGGACGTTTATTAAAGTTGGGCGAGGCAAGCCAAGTCGCAGCGGATAATCGACCGGTATGAATAGTCATTGGCGATGCTATGGACATAATACTCTCTTTTATAATGTGATAATAAGTGCGCAGTAAATACTATTAGTTATATTTTATTATCAATAAATGGCGCATTTAACTAAAAATAACCTTTAAAAAAAGTTGTTTAAAATGTTTTAAGACAGTGATACATCATATCACTCTAATAATTCGATAGAATTCTAACGCGTTACGCGTCTGACCCCCACAGTGCGAGATGTTACTCATGTCCATATATTCAAACCTTTTGGCGCTAGATTGTACGCCAACGAACACGCTAACAAACATTGGCAGACGAGCACGTTTGCCGCTTACCATAGCTGGACTGCTACTGTCCGCGCAAGCACAGGCGTTTTTGCCAACGCCTGCAGCGCTTGTGATGACAGGGGAGTTGACGCTGGATGCCAATGAAGCTATTGATGGCAACTTGGTCACTAAATCACAAAATGCTGAGCCAATATTAACAACCAGCGCTAAGCCTGTTGTTGCTGGCACAAATGTTGTTGTGAAAGTAAATGCCGAATCAAATAATACCATCAAGGCAAGTAACGCCCCAAATATAGAATTAGCTTCTTCTGCATCCAATACTAAAAATATTAATGACGCCGATACACAGCAGCTACTAGCCTCATGGCGCACGCAAGCAAAAGCAAAAAATCTCGCTCAGCATACGACATGGCGACGATTGTTATATTTCTTTGATGATCAAAAGAATTTAATCGGCAAGAAAAAAGACAGCAGTATCGTTGATGATGCTGCATTTTACTTAAGCAAAAATGGACAGCATGATTCAGCGGCCGAGCTTGATGCCTTGCTGGTTGCCCTTGCTGACGAAATGGCTGCGACTTCGGATAATAGGACTGCTAATAGCAAGCTTTCTAATCCTACCGCTCAAAATTCAGTACAAAGCTCAGTACTATGCCGTTTTCCCGCGCGCGTCCAATGGCTGACTGATACACTCAATATCAACAAAAGCAGCTTGCAAACCGACTGTCCAGAGCTGAATGACTGGATGCAAATGCTGGCGCCCGAGCAGCTGTCTATTATGTTTGCACAAGAGTATTTAGACAATCCTATTTCAGCCTTTGCTCATACGCTATTACGTATTGACTCTAAAGCTAGTGTTGCCGATCCAAGTCAGATTCATCATGCAGTGGCGCTAAATTATACGGTAGGTGGCGACTCAAGCGATAACTTTTTGGTCTATGCCATCAAGTCGATGAGCGGTGGCTACGATAATCTGATTGAAATTGACCCATATCCGGAGAAGCTGGCGAAATATCTGCAAGAAGATGAGCGCGATGCGTGGACCTATCAATTGGCTTTGACCCCAGTGGAAGTGCAGCAGATTATGCTACATGTCTGGGAGACCAAGGATTTGAAGTTACCGTATTACTTTACTACCGATAACTGTGCGTCTGAGATTTTACGCTTGATTGACGTGGTACGCCCGCAGCAGCATTTATTAAGCCGCCTGCCTTATGCCGTGATTCCGTCAGATGTGGTGCAATTGCTCGATAGCGAAAATCTACTTGCCAGCACCAATTATACGCCTGCCGATAGCACCTTACGTCAAGCGCAGTTAAACAAGGTTAAAGAGCAGCGTGCGCAATTGGGCTATCATAATAGTGCTAAGCAGACGCTCAATGAGATTAAGTCTGCTCAGTTAAATCCGATTTCTAGCATTTCAGACGACGGACAAACGTTATTACCACGCCGTATTGCAGTAGCGGATAACAATCCGATAGACAGACATCCGCTGCAGCTAGGTTTTATTGGGCTAGGGCAGCGTGGTGATAATAATTATATGGATTTAGGTGTGCGCGCAGGTTATCACGATACCCTTGACCGTCCGTCAGGTTTCCCGCAGTTCTTTGATTTAGAAGGCGCGGCTGCAACCTTGCGTCTGTATGACACCGATAATGATAAGGCCCATCAGCCAAGTAGTGTGGTCTTGCAAAATGTGACTTTGGTGCGCGGGCGCTCATTTAATCCGGTAAATTCTGCCAAAAAAGGTAAAACCTGGGGCGCAAGTATCGAAGCGACACGCGTAAATGACGGCTCACAGCAGGATGGTAATGATCATTTAGTCGGCAGTTTAGGCTATGAAACGGGTTGGTCGTGGGCGTTTGGCACCCCTAGCGCGGGCACAGGCGAGATGCCGCCGCAGCTATGCTATACGTTCTTAGCAGGTACGGCGCAAGCAGGCCGCGGTATTAATAAAGGCTATCGTGTCGGCGCAGGCGTCAATGTTGGTTGCCGTTATCAGATTAACAATCAGTTACGTGCGCAGGCTGAATTGCAACTGCCATATTGGTATCATGGCAGCAGCGATGAGTCTAATGCCCGTGGTCATTATTGGCAGCCGATATCGACATTAGGGCTACAGTACGATATTGATAAAAAACAAGCGTTACGTATCAATGCCAACTACGAATGGCAAGATCGTATCGATGCCAAAGAAGACATACAGCTGTCGTATAGACGCTATTTTTAGTATCTTTTATGAAAAGCCCTTTTATTAATAAAGGTTTTAATAGACAGTCCTCACAAGTAGTTATCGAACAAAGGATAAATGATGAGTACGCAAAATTTACTGATTATTGGTCAAGGTGATATCGGCTTACCAGTCACCAATAAGCTCGCTCAAGACGGTTTTAACGTCACGGGGCTGGCACGTCGTGAGCGTCATCATTATGCTTTAGATGCTAACGCTAAGTTTTTGCAAGCCGATGCGTTAACGCTCAGCGCTGAGCAGCTGCAAGACTTTACTGCGATAGCAATTATCGTCACCCCTGATGAGTATTCGACCAGCGGTTATCATGACAGTTATTTGGCCATCACTCAGCATCTGGCAACATTGGCGGATAAACTAACCAACCTTACGCGCGTTGTTTTTATCTCATCAACGGGTGTCTATGGGCAGGATAATGGCGCATGGATTGATGAAAACATAGCCCCTGTAACGCCAGAGCGTGAAGCTTCGCAAGTGATATTACAAGCGGAACAAGTATTGCAACAAGGTTTTGGTAATAGGGCGATTATCATTCGCCCAAGCGGTATTTATGGTCGCGAGCGCCTGATGCGGCTGCGTAAAGCCCGCGAGGAACAAAAAGAGCCAGTGGCAGCAGCGCATTGGAGCAATCGCATTATGGATCGTGATTTGGTTACTATTATTGCCAATGTCATGACCATAGACGCGCCAAAACCACTTTATATCGCTACTGATTATGCACCAGTCACCACTTTTGAGCTGAGCACTTGGTTAAGTGAGCAAATAGATACAGAGCCACCTGCTATTGATGACAATAAAACAGCGGTTACGGGGAAGCGCTTGCATAGCAACATTCCGTTAGCTTGGCTGGACTATCCTGATTGGCAAGCAGGTTATCGAGATATTTTGCAGCATCAAGAGCAAAAACAACATCAAAAGTAAAATGACTGTTCGATTGTTTTTATTTTTACATCTTTTAAATTGGTAAGCCTAGGGAACATCTATGACTCAGCATTCTACTTCTGACGATGGTTTATCCAGTGCTGATTTTATGGCAGCAGAGGAGCAGTTTGCAGAAGGTCATGCTGAGCAGTCCGCTCATTTAGCAAATAGTCAGCAGCCGGCGATTGTCCATCCTAATTTTGATCCTAAGCGTTTGCCAATTGATCCTGCTCGGCCATTGACTGATATTCCAGAGCCTGCGCGGCGCTTAAATGGTCAGCTGCGCCGCTTATATGGCCGTTCGACCCGTTTTTATCAGCCCAAGACGGACAGCTTATCGAAATGGGCGCTAGTGGCTTCAGAAGCATTGGCCGAGCATTTATCACTGCTCAGTGCGGCAAAGCTGATTGAGCTGCCCGAGAGTTTTTATCACAATCATAGCGATCAGCCGTTATTATCGCCATTGACTGATATGACGTTGCTTGATATGGCAGATATTCAGCGCGCGCTACAGGCATACCCAAAGCTGACACGTTATGGGTTTGCAAGAGTCGATAGCATAAATATTGATAATAATATTAATAAGCCTTTAAAGACAGAATCCCTACGAGCATTGACCAGACGTTATAATCCTGATGAGCTGCTTAATAGCGTCTATGCTGACGATTGGCAAGTGGTATTGCAGCCGCAGCAATTTGACAGCGGCGCGGGCAGTTTGGCGACCGATATTATGGCTTGTAGTGTCGCCGTCCATGCTTTAAAGCAATGTAGTACGCGCAAAACCATCAATCACAGCTACAGCGCGGCGCAAATTTGTCAGCATCTGCGTAGTTATTTGCTCAGTCAAATAGTGTTTGAGCCCGCACAGCGCGATGCTTATCGTCAAGTGCGCTTATTTACGGGGCATATTATCGTTGCTGCCTATCATTTAGGCTGGGACATACAAGTCAGTCACGATGGGCAATGCTACTTTACTATCTCATCGCGCTGCGGGTTATTAACACGTTATGCGAATATGCAAGATTATGATATCAACGGTTGGTCAAGTTAAGCCGACGCGACTATAATGCCTTGCACAACTTTTTGATTGTTCAATTTTCATTTTTCTTTGCTGATAGGAAGACCCTATGCTGAATGCCGCCACGCTTAATAACGCTCAACATCCACAAAACGCCTCATTTTCATCGCATCAATTTATCCAATTGGCTTTAGACAATCAGGTCTTAAAATTTGGCGAGTTTGTGCTTAAGTCTGGACGTATTAGTCCGTACTTTTTTAACGCAGGTTTGCTGGCGTCAGGTGAGATGTTATCGTTATTAGCCCGTGGTTATGCCGATGCCTTAGCTGAAAAAATGAATGGGGCAGCCGAGCAAGAGCTGGTCATTTTTGGAGCGGCTTATAAAGGCATTCCCTTTGTCGCCGCAACCGCACAAGCGTTATGGCTACACCATGGTATCAATGCCAAATGGGGCTATAACCGTAAAGAAGCCAAAACCCATGGTGAAGGTGGTAATCTAGTCGGCGCTGATGTCAGTGGCAAGGCCGTCTGGGTGCTTGATGATGTGATTACCGCTGGTACGGCAATGCGCGAAGTGGTTGAGATTTTAGAGCAAGCGGGCGCCAGTGTGGCTGGTATTATCGTTGCGCTTGATCGTAAAGAAAAAGGTTTGGCGGAGCGCTCTGCTATTCAAGAGTTGGCTGAAACCCTAGATGTACCAGTACGTGCCTTGGTCGATATCGATGATTTAATCAGCTACTTAGCAGGAAGTAGCACCGATAAAGATGCCGCCCAGCTTGCAAGAATGCAGCATTACCGCGCCCAGTACGGCGTATAATTTATCGCAAATATGGCTGCACTCAGGTCATGTCTAAATAAAGTTTAAGTGACATTTGAGCCATACGCTATGGCCTCAATGTCTTTGAGATGATTGCTTAAATAATTAATACTATAACGAAAGTGAGCCTTATCATGAGCCAAGAACAACAAAAAAAATCGTTAAAAATACTGGTCATTATGGATCCAATTGAGCTGGTCAATTATAAAAAAGACACCACGCTGGCGATGATGTGGTCGGCGCAAGACCGCGGGCATAGCCTGGGCTACTGTCAGATTCATGATTTATGGTTAGACCGTGGGCAATTGATGGTCGATAGCCAGCCGGTGACAGTCAAACGCGACCCCAATGACTTTTATGCCTTAGGTGAAAAAGCGACAGTGCCGGTCAGCGACTATGATGTGATTTTGATGCGTAAAGATCCGCCGTTTGATATGCGTTTTATTTATGCCACTTATATGCTTGACCATGCTAAATCCGCAGGCGTGTTGGTAGTAAATGACCCACAAGCGATTCGTGATTGTAATGAAAAGCTGTTTGCGACTTGGTTTAGCGATTATATGAGTCCAACGATTGTTACCAGTAAACAGGCGCATATTCGCAAATTTATTACTGAGCAGCAAGACGTTATCGTTAAGCCTTTAGATGGTATGGGCGGTACGGGTATTTTCCGTTTAACCGCTGATAGTCCAAATATCGGCGTGACGCTGGAGATTTTAACCGAGCTCGAGACCCTGCCAATTATGGCGCAGCGTTATTTGCCAGAGATTAAGCAAGGCGATAAGCGTGTGTTAATCGTCGATGGCGAAGTGGTCGATTATAGCTTGGCGCGTATCCCGGTAAAAGGTGAAACGCGCGGAAATCTTGCCGCCGGTGGTAGTGGGGTTGCGATGCCGCTCACCGATATCGAGCGCCAAGTGGCAGAGGTAGTGGCGCCGATTGTCAAAGAAAAAGGGCTAATGTTCGTTGGTTTAGACTTAATCGGTGGCCGTATCACTGAAATTAACGTTACCAGTCCAACCTGTGTGCGTGAGATTGATGACCAATGCGGTACTGACATTGCAACTGACTTTATTATCGCTATCGAGAAAAAACTGGCTGTTTAAGCTATTTATTCTAAAGTATTGGTCTAAATAAAGCCTTTAAACGATAAGTTTAGGCAACGCCGTAAGGATAGAGTAATTTATCACTAAGCTATGTGCACAATACTTAAAAAACAGTGTGCTAAGCTATAACGATAGACCGTATCTCTTAATAGCACTTTTAAAAAGTGATAAAAAATCATGAAAAATGATTTTTTGACCTGTTAAGTGAATTTATAAAAGCCAAGCCGCGATGAATCACGGCTTGGATTTTTATTATTCATACGGCACAAAATGCTGTCTATCCGGCAGCGATTTACACTATACTATGCGGGCTTTTATAGGCTCATTTTGGTTCGATAGATAGCGCAATCAAAAGATAATAAGTCTTTCATATACATAAAGAAAAGATAGGCAGACGTTCATGAAAACACCGCATATATTAATGATGGCTGCGGGGACAGGCGGGCATGTATTTCCAGCGCTAGCAGTTAGCGAAGAATTGACCAAGCGCGGCGCGGTTATTCACTGGCTGGGTACGCCAAATGGCATGGAAAATCGCTTGGTTGCACCGACTGGCTATCCTTTTCATGCTATTGATATGCAAGGGCTGCGCGGTAAAGGCGTAGGGCGTTTGCTTAAGCTACCGGTTAATTTGTTGTCAGCGACGATGGCGGCGATCAAAGTCATCCGTGGCAATCAGATTGATGTGGTTGTTGGCTTTGGTGGTTATGTCACCGCGCCCGGCGGTATTGCGGCGCGCTTAACCAAAACGCCGCTAATTATCCATGAACAAAATGCCATTGCAGGCATGAGCAATCGTTATTTGGCCAAGATGGCGACCAAGGTCATGCAAGCGTTTGAGAATACCTTTGCTAGTAGCGAAAGTGATAGCAAGATAGAAACGGTGGGGAATCCTGTGCGCAATGCTATTAGCGGGGTTGCCGAGCCTAGTGTGCGTTACGATGTCAATGATAGCTCGCCGCTAAAATTATTGGTGGTTGGTGGCTCGCTTGGCGCGCAAGTGTTAAATGAGACGCTGCCAAAAGCATTGGCTTTGCTTGACCGCCCGTTTGAGGTACGTCATCAATGTGGACGCGATAATGAGGCTACCACGCAAGCGGCGTATGATAGTGAAGCATTAAGCGCTCATCAGTTCACTGTGCAGCCATTCATCGATGATATGGCAGCGGCGTATAATTGGGCTGATATCGTGGTTTGTCGAGCTGGGGCTTTGACAGTGACGGAAATTCAAAATGTTGGGATAGCGGCAATATTTGTCCCGCTACCAAGCGCCGTTGATGACCATCAGACCGCCAATGCGCGCACCTTGACCGAGCACCAAGCAGGGATTTTGCTGCCACAAAATGAGCTAACTCCTAACAAGCTGAGTAATGAGCTCAATATGCTAGATAGACGCACTTGTTTAGAGATGGCAGAAAAAGGCCATGCGCTTGCCAATCGTCAAGCTTGTCAGCGAGTTGCCGATATTATCTGGCAGGCGTTATAAGAGCTGATTGTTTTGTTTATTATTTTTATTACTTATTATTAACCAAATTTGTTCGCCTTCAATAAAGAGAAAACCCTATGCCGACCTCTGCTAAATCTTTAACCAAACGTTTGATTGAAATACCAGAAATGCGCCGTATCCAGCATTTGCATTTTGTTGGTATTGGTGGCTCGGGGATGTGTGGTATCGCTGAAGTGATGAACAATCAAGGTTATACAGTCAGTGGTTCGGATATTACTGAAAGCTTAGTGACGAAGCGCTTAGCAGAAATTGGTATTGATATTGCGATTGGGCATGATTCCAAAAATATCGCCAATGCCGATGTCATCGTCGTCTCGTCTGCCATCGACCGTAGCAACCCTGAAGTAAAGGCAGCGCTTGAAGCGCGTCTGCCTGTGGTACGCCGTGCAGATATGCTCGGCGAGTTGATGCGCTATCGTCATGGTATCGCTGTAGCGGGCGCGCATGGTAAAACCACCACTACCAGTCTGCTGACCACCATGATGGCGGAAGGTAAGCTCGATCCGACTTATGTCATTGGCGGTAAATTAAATGCTTCTGGTAAAAATGCCGCGCTTGGTAGCAGCCGTTATTTAATTGCCGAAGCCGATGAATCTGATGCGTCGTTTTTAACTTTGCATCCGATGGCGGCGATTGTCACTAATATTGATCAAGACCATATGGAAACCTATGGCAACAGTTTTGATAAATTAAAAGCCGCTTATATCCAGTTTTTACAAAATATGCCGTTTTATGGTTTAGCGGTGGTCTGCGGTGACGACGCTGAATTGTACGCTATGATCGATGACATCGGGCGTCCGGTATTAACCTTTGGGCTTGAGCCGTTTAACGATGTACAGGCGGTTGATTTGGTTAGCGAAGGTACAAAAACTCACTTTACCGTGCTACGCCGTGACCGCGAGCCATTACGTCTGACTTTAAATATTCCCGGTGTACATAACGTTTATAATGCACTGGCTGCTATTACCATGGCAACCGATGAAGGCGTCGACGATGAAGCAATTACGCGCGCCCTACAAAAATTTGCCGGTGTCGGTCGCCGCTTTGAGCAGCAAGCGTCTGTAGAAATAGACGATGGTAACGTCCTGCTGATTGATGATTATGGTCACCATCCAAGAGAAGTCGATGCAACCATTAAAGCGGCGCGTCAAAGTTTCCCTGAGCGCCGTTTAGTCATGATGTTCCAACCGCACCGCTATAGCCGTACGCGTGATTGCTTTGATGATTTTGTCGAAGTGCTTTCAAGCGTCGATGAGTTATTGTTATTAGACGTTTATCCTGCTGGTGAAACTCCGATTGCGGGCGCTGATACCAAAGCCTTAGCACGCAGTATCCGTTTGCGCGGCGCCGTTGAGCCAACGATTATCGATAAAGCTAATATCGCCCCGGTCATGCAGCGTTTGCTCAAAGCCAATGACATGCTAATTACTCAAGGCGCAGGAAATGTTGGACAAATAGCAGTCGAATTGGCCGCTAATAATCTATATATCAAACAAGCCGCAAAAGAATTTTAGGAATAAGACTCATGACTATTAATAACCAAGAAAACATTAAACAAGAAAACAATCAGCAAAAAAATGAAAGCAACATTGATAAAAGTATCAATGCAGACGCTAAAGCTACGATTGTCAATCCAGATCTGGCGTTAGCAGCGGCGGCACAAGCACAGCAAGATAATGCTGCAAGTCATGCGCAAAACGATAAGGCCGTTCCTAGCATCGCAAACAGCAAAGTCAAAGACGCCAGTCAGTTTGGTAAAGTTGCCGTCATTTGTGGCGGCAGTAGCAACGAGCGCAGCGTGTCATTAGACAGTGGCGCAGCCGTGTTAAAAGCGCTACAAAATAAAGGTGTTGATGCCACGCATTTTGACCCAAAAGATCAAGATATTACCGAGCTGCGTAAGTTTGATCGCGTTTTTAATGTCTTGCATGGTCGCGGCGGCGAAGACGGTCTGCTACAAGGCGTGCTGCAATGGTTTAATATTCCGCAAACCGGTTCTGGTATTTTGGCATCAGCGCTTGGAATGGATAAAGTCCGCACCAAGCAGCTTTGGCAAGGCTGCGGCTTATCAACCGCGCCATTTTCATTGTTAACCGCGGATACCGACTGGCAGCAAGTAGTAAATATGCTTGGACTACCACTGATTATCAAACCAGTCCATGAAGGCTCAAGCATTGGTATGACCAAGGTCAATAACCTTGATGAATTGCCTGCCGCTTATGCAACGGCGGTGCAGTGCGGTGACGCGGTGATGGCTGAGCGCTGGATTACTGGGCGCGAATTTACCATTGTTATTATCGATGACGAAGCTTATCCGGTTATTCGCCTTGAGCCTGCTGATATCACCAACTTCTATGATTTTGAAGCCAAATACAACCGTAACGATACCAGCTACTACATACCTTGTGGGCTAAGCACTGCGGATGAAAAGCACCTACAAGATTTGAGCTTGGCGGCATTCCGTGCTGTCGATGCTAAAGGCTGGGGACGTATTGATGCGATGCAAGACGAAGCAGGCAACTTTTGGCTACTCGAGATTAATACCGTACCGGGTATGACCAGTCATAGTTTAGTGCCAATGGCTGCCAAAGCTCGCGGTATGGATTTTGAGGCTTTATGCTGGCATATTCTAGCGCAAACTTTAGAAGTATAGATTTGGCCAAATATACATTTGCTTAAATATCCTTTAAATGGGCTGTTTAACGTTCTTTAATTAACCATACATTTAACCATGAAGAGCACTACTTAATGCAGACAAATGTATCGCTAGCCCTGCTATAACACAGCTTCATGTAAACTTGTGTAAATTCGTTGTTAGTAGTAAGGGTTGAGCTATTGTTTAAACGTAAAATACGTTAATATTGTAATTATTGGTCTATATTAGTGATATTTATGGTTATTTATGCAAATTTCTTTAAGTTATTCATTAAATAAGAAAAATGTTACGTTTTAATGCGCCTAACTGAGCTTTATCGCTCGTCTTAGACAAATAAATTGATAATATGGCAGTTTCATCGATTGCTGTACCGATTAGCGGATTTACCATTAATAATAAGCACTATTGGCGTTATGCAAATAGTTTAAGCAAAAATAGGGACGACGTGTATTATGACTCAAACTGTCAATGACATCGCTGACTTGATGAGTGATAACACCTCGCACCCTAAATCTAATTTGCAAATACCCTCCATGCTCAGATATTTTTTCACAGTGTTGGTGTTAGGTTTGCTGGTGCTGATATTGGTCATGGGCGGTAAAGCATTGCGTGATGCACCGCCTGCCGCTATTCATGTCGACGATAGAGGGCTGACCGTAGCGCAATATCGTGCGTTACAACAAGTAATGAACCAACAGAGCGTAAGCAGTTTTTTTACCTCTGATTTGCAGGCGCTCAGAGATATCTCTACCGGTCTTGCTTGGGTGGACCAAGTCAGTATCAGCCGTGACTGGCAACAAGGTATTGTCGTGAAAGCGCTACCAAAACAGGCCGTGGCAAATTTTGGTACCGAGCGTTTAGTCGATGCCAAAGGGGCGGTTTTTGTGCCGGCTGATAGTAGAGAGCTGACGCAAGAGCAATTTGCGACGCTGCAAGGCGATATAGCGCAAGCGCCAGTTATTATGCAACAGATGCAACAAGTTAACGACTGGTATGCACCGCTCGATATGCAAGTTGAGGATATCATTTTATCGCCAAGAATGACGTGGCTGATTCGCTTTGATAATGGCTTACGTGTTATCGTTGATAATGAAAACACTGCGCAAAAACTGTTGAATTTAAGTCAACTACTTGGTAACCAATTAAGTAATCGCCGCGATGAAATGCAGTCTGTCGATCTTCGTTATAAAAATGGATTTACTATCGCATGGAATTTGGCGCCCCCAAAAGATGGTGAAACACTACCATAAAATAGCATCGTAAAATCATACTAAGCAATAAAAATGAAGCACCATAAATTAAGAAAGCAATCGATTTCCAATACCCGTTTGCTTCTTGATAAAGAGAGTTTACTGATAATATGACCGCGTGATCATAACGCATTTTTCAATGATTTAATGGAGACATCATTTGCTCTCCTGTTTAGCGATAATTTGTCTGGTACCATGAAAAATACTGAAAATCTGGTTGTTGTCCATTTAAGTGCCACGGCAGTCTATGTCGTTATTGGTAATGTTGTGTCTGCAAAAGACATACGTATTATGGGTGTAGGACAAGTTAAAAATAACGACTTTTATCAAGGTCAGATAAAGCACCGCGAACGCTTACAAGGCGCTATCAGACAAGCGATTCAAGAAGCTGAAGACACTGCCAATTGCCGCGTGCATAGCGTTTGGTTGACCTTAGCGACTCCTGAGCTGTTAAGTAAAAACAGTGCCGGAGATGTTAGGGTAGAAGACGAAGTTGTCCGCGCTCAAGATATGGTACAAGCGTTATCCAATGCTAAGTCACAAGATTTGTCGCCTGATTATTATTTGATGCATTGTTGCCAACAAGGTATTTATATCGACAATCAAGAATTTATGGTTGACGATGCCATTGACATGGTCGCACACAATATCACCGTCATGTATCATATGATGATGATGCCTGTCTCTAGCCGTCAAAATATTCAAAAACTTTTGCAAAGCTGTGACGTCGGTATCGACCACATCGTTTTTGATGCGGTGACCAGCGCAGAATATAGCTTGATGCCCGATGAGCGCCAGCAAGGGGTTTGTTTGGTCGATATTGGTGCCAGTACCACCAGTATTTGCGTCTATAAAGAGAATAAGCTAATTTTCACGCATTGTATTGCTACCGGCAGCCATGAAGTGACGATGGACATTTCAGCCGATGTCGGTATCTCAATGATAGAAGCTGAGCGCCTTAAAAAAACGCACGGTACGGTTGATGTCAATAGCGTCGATCCCAGCTCGTTCTTTCTATTTAAGCCGCAAGGCTCAGGTGACGAGATTAATATTGGTACTTATAATCTAGCGCGCATTATCGAAGCGCGCTATGAGCAAATATTTACCGAAGTGGTACGCCAATTACACGACGCCGACTTGTTAGGCTATATTGATAAAGGGTTGGTACTCTCAGGCGGCGGCAGCTCTATTAAAGGCATGATACCTTTTGCCAAAAAATTGCTAAAAATGCCAGTAGTATTGACCAATACCCATCCTGCGATTAGCGCTTATAATCACTTTGACAATGATGAATCGTTTAAACAGCTGAATATGCAGGTCAATGATCGTGCTTATCAAACCGCATTTGGTACCTTACTATATAGTCAGAGCGAGCAATTTCGTCGTAGTGAAAAAAGTGAGCCAGAAGCGATTCAAAAAAGTCGCGTGAAGGGTGTTTTTCAAAGTGCCGGCCAACGTTTTGCCAGTGTACTCAAAAAGATATTATAATTCTGCTGGCAAATTTGCCTCTGCTAAGCGTTAAGCAGGGAAGAGTAAGACGCCGCCTGATAAGCAACAGATTAATAGCAGCACCCTGTACCATAACGGCATACATTGGCAACGCAAGACTATTTAAGCCATTGCCCTGTTTTAATTAAATACGTTTATATATAGTAAGTCGATAGCGCGCCCTATGAGTGTGTTACTACGTATCGACCATCACGCTATCTGCAACTGGAGAAATCTTTTTATGTCAAAATACACCATGCCAGATGATAATCAGCTTCAAAGTAACGGCCAGGCAAGCTTCACTGTATTCGGTGTGGGCGGCGGCGGCGGTAATGCGGTTGAGCATATGGTACAACAAGGGATTAGAGGTGTAACATTTGTCTGTGCCAATACCGATAAACAAGCGCTCGATCGTCTTACAGCGCCGCATAAATTGCAGCTTGGTGCCAAAACCAACCGCGGTCTTGGCGCAGGGGCAAACCCAGAAGTCGGTCGTGAAGCGGCAGAAGCAGATGAAGAAGCCATCCGTGCGTTACTCGAGCACTCAGATATGGTGTTCATTACCGCAGGTATGGGCGGTGGTACAGGCACGGGTGCAGCGCCAGTGGTTGCGCGTATTGCCAAAGAAATGGAAGTGTTGACCGTAGCAGTTGTAACAACGCCATTTAAGTTTGAAGGTGGTAAGCGTATTAAGGCTGCCAAAGCAGGTATCGAACAGTTGACCAATTTCGTCGACTCAATCATTACGATTCCTAATGATAAGCTTATGAGCGTCTACGGCAACATCTCTATGCAGGATGCTTTCAAAAAGGCCGATGACGTTTTATTGCATGCGGTACAAGGTATTGCAGAAACCATCGCTAGCGAAGGTATGATTAACATTGACTTTAACGACATTCGCACCGCGATGACGGCTAAAGGTCATGCTATGATGGGTATTGGACGTGCTAGCGGCGATGATCGTGCGCGTCAAGCAACCGAAAAAGCCATCAGATCGCCGTTACTTGATGATTTACGTTTAGAGAATGCCAAAGGCTTACTCGTTAACGTTATTTCATCTGAGTCTTTATCACTCGATGAGATGAGCAAAATCAGTGTCATCGTTGAAGAAATCACCGATATCGACGACGCCCATATTTTCTACGGCTCTGTTATTGATGAAAAAATGGGTGATGATTTGCATGTGACGGTTATCGCAACAGGTCTGACCTTAGATGAAAATGCGGGTCAAGAGCCTGAAGTCGTGGAGCAGCCAGTACCTTCTGTTAATAGTACCCAGCCTGTGGATCCGAACTTGCATACCAGTGCGCTAAACAGCCAAAAGCAAGCTCAAGCGCAGTATCAAGAAAGCCCCGTACGCGCAAATGTGACGCAAGAACAGCCTAAAACTAAAACCAATAGCATTCAAGATTATCTAAAGCGTCAACAGAATAAATAGTCTTTAACAAAGCAATCATTAGATAGTTTGGATAAAAAAGCCAGTATTTCGATACTGGCTTTTTTGTTTTTTAAAAAAGTAAAAAAGTATAAGGTTAATGGTTAATAAGTAGGCTTGAGTCATAATTTAGCTAAGATTGAGCATTTGTTACGTTATAAAAATAAACGTTAAAATAATGACGATAAGTGTTATCAATCAAAGAGATAAGCAAATTAACGCTTTTTAGCGCTAGCGAAATAGGGTCGGGTAATGCTACACTATGGCAATTGTAACAAAATATGTGAGAAGACAGCCATGAACCAACGAACCATAAAAACAGCAATAGCCGTTACAGGTACTGGTCTTCATAGTGGTCAACCTGTTGACTTAGAGTTTCATCCGCAGCCTATTAATACTGGCATTATTTTTGAGCGTTCTGATATAGCAGGTAGCGAACCGATTCCTGCCAGTGCTTTTTTGGTACAAGATACCATGATGTCATCGAATCTAGTATTTGGTGGCACGCGTGTGGGTACCGTTGAGCATTTGCTCAGTGCGATAGCAGGGCTTGGGGTTGATAATCTATTAATCCGCGTGTCAGCGTCGGAGATACCGATTATGGACGGTAGCGCCGCGCCATTTGTAGGTTTGCTACTGCAAGCAGGTTTCTGTGAACAAGAAGCAGCAAAGCGCTTTATTAAAATTGTGCGTCCTGTCCGTGTTAAAGTTGATGACAAATGGGCAGAGCTGCGTCCTTATGACGGCTTTGAGTTAAATTTCGAGATTGATTTTGACCATCCTGCTATTAATAAAGATTTTCAGCATGCACAATTGCAGTTCTCGACGCAAAATTTTATTGAACAATTAAGCTCAGCGCGTACTTTTGGTTTTTTACGAGATATCGAAGCTCTACGCCAAAATAACCTGGCGCTAGGTGGCAGTATGGACAATGCGATTGTTATTGATGATGCCAATATTCTTAATGAAGAAGGGCTGCGTTTTAATGATGAATTCGTGCGTCATAAAATTCTTGATGCTTTAGGCGACTTATACCTCATTGGCTATCCTATTTTAGGTCGTTTTAATGCTTATAAATCTGGTCATGCATTAAACAACATGTTGGTACGCGAGATATTATCCGATCCTAGTAACTTTGAAATTGTAACTTTTGATGACAATGTAAGTTGTCCTATCGAATATTTACCTTTGAATCGTATAACAGTCGAAGGATAAATACACGAATATACACGAAGTATCGAAACATTTACGCAATATTACATAACTTGGTTATAAGCAGTACTAAATAATATTCATTTAAATAGATATTCCCTCATCTATTTTTGAAAAAATTCGCTACAACTTCGATAGAATAAAAGCTGTAGGAGATAAAAAAATCATCTGTCAGTACGGTTCATATTATGAATCACACTGACAGATGATTTTTTTTTGTTTACAAGATTACAAAAATACAGCTTTAGCCGAGTCGAATATGGGTTTGTTTTACATAACTTTACATAGTAAACCATAATTTTTTAGGAATTAATTAAGCGCAAAAGTGCATTTTTAAGATTTTTATCGGTGGTGACATGCTCTGCAGCCTGTGATATAGTCCGCTTTGTGTTTTGGCTAAGGGCCTGATTTTCATGGGCTTTACGAGGCTTTGGTAAGGACGCTGATAACGCTTGCGATGATTTAGAATAATTATTATGAGCGGGAATATTGGCTACGACGACGCGAATTTGCTTGAGTTGTTTAAATGTAATCGACCGCTCTGTTAATACCTGCAAATAGGCGTTCTGTAAATAGCGAATATGATTGGCAGCGGTCATCGAGCCCACACTGAGTATAAGTTGCTCAGCGGTTAAGCCCACGACCCAGCAGTTATTGAGGATTTCCTCAGGTAGACAATCTACCAAAAGCTCTTTTACCTCGGTCGTTGCTTGTAGATATAAACGCATATTGTCAGCAAGAGTTTGAGGTAGTGCGCTACCGGCAAAAGCTTGATGATCAATCAGTTTAGCAAGTCGGTTAGGTTGTTTCTTTGACATCGTAAACACTCATCTTCTAGGTGACAGCAGCGATATTCATCATAAACAGCGAGCTTTTGTACTACGGATTTTATCATGTTTATTTCATGGTCATCTTCCCTAAATTAATTCATGCTTTGTCACGGACGGCGAGCAATCCTGTATTTACAATAGGTAGTAAATTTATGAAACAAGCTTTATTAATTTTGTCAGTATTGGGAATGGGTATAGCACAGACGAGTGGTGCTGTCGAAACAACCTTTCAACCAAATAATACCTTGAGTCATACCATTACAAATATCTCTACTTCTGCGAACTACGGTTCAAGTCGCAATATCTATAGCACCAATAGCGGTGCGTATGTTTCTAGCAATGACGAAATCAGTCAAGCGATTGACAATCTTAGTGCGCATGCAAAACAGAAAGAATACCAGCTTGCTTCGCTAACCAGCCGCTTATCTTATGAGCAGCGTCAGCAGCAAGCAAAATCAGTACCTGATCGTTATTCTGCTCCTGCTATCGCCGCCGCCAATGCGTCACGCGTTGCGCGCTCAAGCAGCACAGGTTACTGTGCCCGTTACGTCCGTAAAGCATTACAATCAGCAGGTTACGAGTTTACGCCAAATCCGTCAGCCTATCAGTATGCCTCTCGTGGTACGCTAGCCCAAGCTGGCTTTGCTAAGATTAGTAATAATACTCAGCCACAAGTAGGCGATGTTGTGGTTTATGATCGCAGCTCAAAGCATCCGCATGGTCATATTCAAATCTTTGATGGCAATGATTGGATATCTGACTTCCGCCAGAGTAGCATCAGCCCATATAGCGGTGTATACAGTTATACCACTTGGCGCGATTCTAAATACGTTGACGATGCATCGAACCGCGGTATCTATCTTGCTATGGTTGACTAATCAGCAAGTGTGAATTAACGATTATAGATTTTAGAATTCAGTGTTTTCTCCGAACCCAGTAATGCTCTTGATGGCATTACTGGTTTTTTTATGTATGAAATTAAAAAGCTTTAGAGAAAAGAGTGGAGAGCATTAGGGTTTTAAGAGGATTGCACCATTGCGGCCTGTTTATCAAATACTGGCCAATACTGCATGTCGTGAAAATCTGGCGGGGCGGCGTGATTGGGCGCGAAATATAATGCCGTCTTACCAAGTTTAGTATCAAAGCTCAAAATTACACAAGGATGGATGTATTCAATGCCAATCTCATCGTTGGTAGTCTGTACTTGGGATAATTGGTTTAATGATAAATAAAAGCTACGCTCGAAATGATAAGTTTTAGCGCCAGCTGCTAATGGATCATTAAAAGAGGGGGTTGGCATCGAATCCGCTTGCAGCGCTGCGTTGTCAGCGGCGTTACTCACTGAGAAGGGAGTAGCTGTCCAATCAATAGAAGCCCGTGTTTGCCCATTTCCTTGTAAAAGCGGCGTCGGCGGTAATGTCGCAGGCTTACGATAGACGGCAAATTGATAAAGCGCATAACGGCCGTCAGGACTAGCGTTTATTTCCATATAAGGGTTTGTTTGAATATTATCTTCATCTATCGTAACGGTGCTGTTTATCAACTCGCCCGCTAAAAAGCACTCAAGACAAGTCTGTTCCCATAAATAATCTGCAAAACCTACTTGTTCAGCTTGCCATGTTGGCCAGTACAATTGCGCTGCTAACGAATCAAGCGGTAACGTGATGCAGTAATCAAGCTGTAATTGCCACTTTGTATTTGTAGGTTGGGCAGTTTTAGCTCTATTGACCAAACTTGCGACCACTTCTACTCGAATATGTTGTAATTCTGCTATGGTGACACCTAGCTGCTCGGCAGCAGCGGCTAACGTATCAGTCGCTAAACATAAATTAAAAATTTGGCTCATAGGTCGATAATATCCAGAGTTTAATATCAGTAGCGCATTATCATACTTGTAGTATTTTATTTAAACTGACTATGAATAGCAGAAAAGCCGCGAGCAAATGCAGCGCGGCTTTTATTCAATAAGATAAAACATAATCTAAAATTAAATAGGTAGCTTATTTATTGGGCGTGACGCGCAAGGTTTGATAGCTTTGGGTTGGCGTTTGGGTTTTGACGCAGTAATAGCGCCATACGGCCAATTGAGTGTACCAAAGTCGCATTAGCTGCCGCTGCAAGCTGAGCACCGATGACATCGCGCTCTTCTTTGCTGCCAGCAGGCAGTTTTACTTTGATAAGTTCGTGATCGGTCAAAGCGCGATCAATTTCTTCAGCGATGCTTGGGGTAATACCTTTATTGCCAATCATAACAATCGGTTTTAGGTCATGACCAATGCCCTTTAGGCGTTTAACGGTAGCGTTATCGAGTTGCATACTATTCCTAGATGTTGGTAAAAATAAAAGCAGGTGCTATTGCGAGCAGATAATGACCATTATAGACAATCTATGATCACCTTGTATGAGATCAGCAGGATTTTGCACGATTTTATGTGATGAAAATGTTAAACTGAAAGTATAAGTACATTATAAACGCTACAGGTTTATAAAGCAGTGTTTTTGCCAAGAGAATTTCGCGGTTAAAGGGTAATGAAACAGATACAAGATTTCGTTGTTCAGCACTAGCGTAATCATATGCTGGTAAGAACGTTTTTATAGACGCTCAATTGAGAAGCGACTATTTTAAAAGTAGGCCGTTATTAAACGCTCATAAACAATCCCTTTATAAACCGCCAGTCGTGTTTTACAAACGATGTATTTGCAAGCAGGTATATTACCAGACAATAGGAGCAGTCATTTTGGTCACGCGTATTGAAAATAAAAAATTGTCAAAAAGCAGCAGTGCTTGGATGCAAGAGCATATTGACGATCCTTATGTAAAAAAAGCCCAAAAAGATGGCTACCGTGCCCGCGCTGCTTATAAATTGCTGGAGATAAATGAGAAAACCAACCTGATTAAAAAAGGCATGACCGTCGTTGACTTGGGCAGTGCGCCCGGCAGTTGGTCGCAAGTCGCTGGCAAATTGGTCGGTGAAAAAGGCGTCCTGATTGCCTCGGATATACTGCCGATGGATACCTTGCCCGACGTGACCTTTATTCAGGGTGATTTTCGTGAGGCAGATGTGTTCGAGCGTATCATGGCAGAAGTCGGCAACCGGCAGGTCGATGTGGTGCTATCAGATATGGCACCCAATACCGCTGGTAACAGCGCCATTGATCAGCCGCGCATGATGTATTTATGCGAGCTGGCGGTCGATTTCGCGCTGGCAACCTTACCCGAAGGTGGCGCGCTTATTATGAAAGTGTTTCAAGGCGAGGGTACACAAGAATTACGCAAGCAGATGCAGGCAGATTTTAGTAAAATTCGTAGTATCAAACCGGGTGCTTCACGACCACGCTCAAAAGAGATGTTTTGGATTGCCATTAAGTAGTAGGTCGTTTAACTATTTAATAAAAAGGTTTTAACGTCAAGCAGTTGCGCGAATCATCCATCCTATAAAGTGTGATAAAAGGTCACCATAAAGGCTATGATTAATAAGCGTAAAAACGCTACAATCCGTTAACTGAATAAATGTGATTGCTGCTTGAATTATACAGGTTAGCACCACATATCATGATATATTAACTTTGTTTTAAATCTATATTTTTACATCTACGTATCAAGCCTATGTTTTAAGCAAAGTCGTCTGAGAGTAAACGCTTTAACCGCTCAGTCATTCATTTTAGTTCGCTTATTTATTATTTTGCTCGGGTTTTTAGAGTCATTAAACCTAAGTAAAAATAATAATTTGCAGCTAGGCATTGAATAGTGAGCCATACGTTTATATATAGACGTCACGTGTTTAGTAAACACACCAATAAGTAAGGGATGGGAATAACTAGTGAGCGACATGGTAAAAAATACCTTATTGTGGCTGGTGGTGATCGGTGTTTTAGTGCTGGTGTTTAGCGGCTTTGACAAATCATCTGAGCCGGATAATCTTAACTACTCGGAGTTCGTGACCGCCGTGTCAGAAAACCAAGTAGCCAGTGTTGAAATCGATGGCGAGCAAATCACCGGCGAGAAGAAAAATGGTTCATCATTTGAGACCATTCGTCCAGCTGTGACTGATGATCAGCTAATGCCACTATTGCGCGAAAACCAAGTTGAAGTGCAAGGCACCGCGCCTAAGCGTCAAAGTGTTTTAATGCAACTGCTAATAGCCAGTTTCCCAATTTTATTGATTATTGGTCTGTTTTTATTCTTTATGCGCAATATGCAGGGCGGCGCTGGTGGCAAAGGCGGCGGTCCAATGAGCTTTGGTAAATCAAAAGCTAAAATGCTGACTGAAGACCAAATCAAGGTCAACTTTGATGACGTTGCTGGCTGTGAAGAAGCCAAAGAAGAAGTCGTCGAGGTTGTTGAGTTTTTACGCGACCCTGACAAATTTACTAAGCTTGGCGCGACGATTCCACGTGGTATCTTGATGGTTGGTCCTCCAGGTACGGGTAAAACACTATTGGCAAGAGCCATTGCTGGTGAAGCCAAAGTACCTTTCTTCTCGATTTCAGGTTCTGACTTCGTTGAAATGTTCGTCGGTGTTGGTGCCTCACGTGTACGTGATATGTTTGAACAAGCGAAGAAGAGTGCGCCTTGTATTATCTTTATTGATGAGATTGATGCAGTCGGTCGTCATCGTGGCTCTGGTATGGGCGGCGGTAATGATGAGCGTGAGCAGACATTGAACCAATTATTGGTTGAAATGGATGGTTTTGAAGGTAACGAAGGCGTTATCGTCATTGCGGCAACTAACCGTGCAGACGTTCTTGATAAAGCACTATTGCGCCCAGGTCGTTTTGACCGTCAGGTGCAAGTAGGTCTGCCCGATATCAAAGGTCGCGAGCAAATCCTTAAAGTACATTTACGCAAATTACCGAATACTATCGGTGTTGATGCGCATGCATTGGCTCGTGGTACGCCAGGATTTAGTGGTGCGCAGCTTGCCAACCTTGTTAACGAAGCCGCATTGTTTGCCGCGCGTCGTAACAAACGTAGCGTTGATATGAATGATTTTGAAGACGCAAAAGACAAGCTATATATGGGTCCTGAGCGTAAATCCATGGTTATCCGTGAAGAAGAGCGCCGTGCTACTGCCTATCATGAAGCAGGTCATGCGCTAGTTGCTGAGCTATTACCCGGTACTGATCCTGTCCATAAAGTGACGATTATGCCGCGTGGTTTTGCCCTTGGTGTGACTTGGCAGCTACCTGAACATGATCAGACCAGCATGTATAAATCGAAAATGCTTAACGATATTGCGATATTGTTTGGTGGCCGTATTGCTGAAGAAGTCTTTATCAATCAAATGTCAACGGGCGCTTCAAACGACTTTGAACGTGCGACCAAGATGGCACGCGCGATGGTAACCAAATATGGTATGTCAGATGCGTTAGGCATCATGGTTTACGAAGACGATGATAGCTCACAGGGCTACTTTGGTGGCGGTGGTCGGACGATTTCGGAAGCCACGCAGCAAAAAGTTGACGAAGAAGTACGCCGTATGCTGGAAGAGCAATACGATATCGCCCGCGAATTGATTGAAGGCAATCAAGACAAGATGCATGCGATGGTAGATGCGCTGATGAAATGGGAAACCATCGACCGCGATCAGTTGCAGGATATTTTGGCAGGTGAAGAGCCTCGTCCGCCAAGAGTCTATCAGCCTAATGAAGTAGACTTATCGAAAACTGATATTAAACCGACGAATTCTACACCGCCGCCATTACCAGCGATGTAGTTTCTCGTTTATTACAATCTCATAGATAGTCGATAAAAAAGCCCTTTTTGATAAAGGGCTTTTTTGTGGGTGTCATTTGACGAAGGCTTTAGGACAGAATAAGATTTGCTGCTATCATGGACGTTTATAATCTTAAACAGTATAAATACCGCTAAAACAATTCTGTAAAATACAATTTATCATGGATAAGTTATGTCATTATTCCAGCCTTTACCTAGCTATAAAGTAACGAGCCGCGATAAAACTTTAGATTTATCACAGCCGCATGTTATGGGGATCTTAAACGTCACACCTGATTCCTTTTCTGACGGTGGGCAGTTTACTGCGATTGATAGCGCCATCACTCACGCTAAAGACATGATAGGCGCGGGTGCAACCATTATCGATATCGGCGGTGAGTCTACGCGGCCCAATGCTGCTATTGTCGCAACTAATGAAGAATTGCAGCGAGTTATACCGGTCGTCAAAGCAATCCGGCAGCAACTTGGTGATGGAGTTTGGTTGTCTATAGACACCAGTAATCCTATCGTTATGCAGGCAGCGTTTGAAGCAGGCGCTGATATTTGGAATGACGTCCGCGCGCTGAAGCGTGAAGGCGCAGCAAAGATGGCAGCTAAGCTTGATGTTCCTGTCATGGTGATGCATATGCGCGGTGAACCGACGACGATGAATAATCTTGCTCAGTATGATGATGTGACTAAAGAAGTCAGTACCGAGCTAACAGCGCGTATCGTTGAAGTGACAAGTCTAGGTGTTAAGCGCGAAAAAATCATTATCGATCCAGGTTTTGGCTTTGCAAAAGATTACGAGCATCATCGTGCACTATTGACCCAGCTTGATAAGTTACAAACGCTTGGTTTGCCATTGATGTTTGGTATCTCGCGTAAGCGTTTTTTAGCTGAAGTATTGAGGAAAAGCGGAGTCGAAGCGCTTGCCAATACTCAAGCGTTAGAGCGTGACGCGGTAGGAACGGCGGCGGGGATTTTTGCACTACAACAGGGCGCTAGTATTATCCGCACCCATAATGTCGCTATGATGCAGCAAGCGGTGACGCTATGGCAGCAATTATCGGCTTATAATCAAAGCTGATAGGTTATTAATAGCTTTTTATAAGCTGGCTGTTGCTAGATTGCCTTTTATAGACGTTATCTTTATAAATGATGCCTTTATAAGTACGGCTGACTCTTATTATTTATTAACCTTACTATTTATTTAACGTATATTTAGTTAAATGCCATTTAAACCTATGGGAATATATTTATGACGATTAGCAATCAACCAGAACCCACTCTTGAGCAACGCCGCATTATTTATCAAGCCCGCCGCGGATTAAAAGAATTAGACTTTTATATTGACCCTTATATTAAAGAGTTATATTTAACCGCTGACTCGAGTGAACAGGCGACTTTCGCAGAAATGCTGACCCATGAAGATCCAGATTTATTGGATTATTTTACCAACCAAAGCCGTCCAGAAAATACAGCGATATGGGATTTGGTTAACAAAATTAAAACATGGCGTCATAGTAAAAGTTAAACGTAACCATTGAGGTTTTTTCAAAGTACCAACCTTTTAGATAGAAGTTCTGAATACATAAAATCCTGCTTGGATGCTAACGATGACATTGCTAAGCTCCTTACGTATTGACGCGCCTATCAAACCTATGAGCCGTATACGTTTGATATTTTATCTGGTGTTAGCAACTGCGCTGCTGACATTGGCAGCGCTTGCGTCATTGGCGTTGTGGCAGTATGTACTCATATTGATTGCAAGTGCCGCTACCCTAAGCTATTTAGCGCTATCGCGACCGATTTTACTGCATCTAAGCCAGCCGCCCTTAAATAAGAGCATGTATCAACATTGGCAACTACTGATGCGAAGCAGTCGCGGCGATAACTTGTGGCAAGCTGAGTTGATCGCAATCAGCAGCTATTCTTGGGTGATATGCTTTAAATTTATTGTCAAAGAGCCTTATCAGCGCCCTTTAGCAGTCGCGATATTTCGGGATCAAGTCGGCGCCGAGCAATGGCACAAATTGTCTATTTTAGCCAATAGCGTTTCTGCCAAAACGACGTAAATAAAGACTATGCGTTAAGAAAATAATATAAGTAGCATCATCTATATGCTGCATTTCTTTATATATCTTTTCCTACCTCTCATTTCTTCCTTTCAATCACTAACATGCCGCTACATGCCATAACAAAACGTCTATCTAGGCTAGGTAACGGTTTTGCTATAGTGGAGATAATCGTCAAACTCTTATTTGTCTTATTATTTAAGGATTTGCTCTAGTATGTGGCGAGAAATTATATAAATGAGTAAAGTAAATTAGATATTTGACGATACATTTTTATAATAAAAGGACGATATCATGAGCTTATTAGGAAATTTAGTCAGTCAAGTGGCGCGCAGTGCGATGGACCCAGAGGATAGACAACGCAACCCGGTCAACCAACGTATTAATCCACGCCGCACCGGTGGTTTAGGCGATATATTGGGCAGTGTATTAGGTGGTGGCACCCAGCCAAGTGGCTACAATCCACAGCAGTATGAGCGCCGCAGTGATAATGGTTTTGGTTTAGATGACATCATCGGCGGGCTTACGGGCGCAAACCAGCGCGGCGGTATGAGTGCAGGCGCGGGTGGACTTGGCGATATTTTAGGTAGCGTCTTAAGTGGTCAAATGGGTGGCGGTCGAACCTCGCGCGCGGGATTTGGTGGTAAAGGTATGCTGATCGCTGCATTGATGCCGATGGTACTCAGTTGGATCAAACGCAATGGTGGTTTGAGTGGCGCTTTATCAAAAATCACTGGCATGGGTTACGAGAATCAAGCGCGTTCTTGGATGAGTAACCAAGAGGTCAATGATAATCTTGATCCTAATGAGATTACCCGTCTATTTGATGAAAGTGAGATTCAGCAGGTAGCGGCGCATACCGGCGCAAATGAGATGGAAGTTCGCCAAGGTTTGGCTGAGCTACTGCCTGAGGTTATGAACCAATTAACGCCAAATGGCAATTTGGAAAATGAACCTGAAGCCAATGAAGAGATTGACCAAATTATCAATCAGTTATCAAATCGATTAGGCACATTAAAGTAAAATAATTGTCCTTTATAAATCTTCCTTTCCGTCATTAAGAAAAGAGTGCATATACATGCGCTCTTTTTTTTGTTTTAGCTTAGCAAAAATACTTACATTCTAACGCGATAAGGGCGCAGAGTTTTCTATGTGAGTCGAGTGCTAAAAAGATAGATATGTTAAGAACCGTGACTAAAGTCGCTAAGAAGATTCAAAAAATTTATGATAACGGTATAATTTATTTAAGGCTACTTCATAGCTTTGCATGTTATTACCCAGTTTCTTTAAAAAGCTTTATATAAAGTCATGCGATATAAAGGTATAAGTATTTTACAAGGATATTACTCATGCCATTTAAGCCTATCCAAGCAGCAATTGCCATCTTAGTTGGTTTGATTATCTGGTTTGTGATTCCTATACCAAATGGGGTAACACCAGAAGCATGGCATATGCTGGCCTTATTCATCGCCACCATTGTGGCCATCATCGGTAAAGTCTTGCCCATCGGGGCGATTGCCATTATCGCCGTTATGTTGGTGGCGCTGACTGGGGTGACTAATGACAGTCCAAAAGACGCCATCGCTGATGCCTTATCGAGCTATTCAAGCCCGCTGATTTGGCTCATCGGTATTGCGGTAATGATATCGCGAGGACTTATAAAAACGGGTTTGGGGCGGCGTATTGCTTATTACTTCATCTCGATATTTGGAAAAAAGACCATTGGCGTTGCTTATTCGTTAAGCGCAGCGGAGCTGATGATAGCGCCGATTACCCCTTCTAATACCGCTCGTGGTGGCGGTATTATTCACCCCATTATGCGGTCAATTGCGCAAAGCTTTCATTCAACGCCAGAAGAGGGCACGCAAAATAAAATTGGCCGTTATCTAGCGATGGTGAATTATCACGCTAATCCGATTACTTCTGGTATGTTTATTACCGCCACCGCGCCAAACCCACTGGTGGTAGATTTGGTCAATAAAGCCACAGGGAGTGAGATTCAGCTGTCATGGACGACGTGGGCAGTGGCCATGTTTATACCGGGGATGCTCTGTTTACTATTGATGCCATTGGTTATTTATCTGATTTATCCGCCCGATGTCAAAGTCACCCCAGATGCCAAACAGTTTGCTAAAGACAATCTAAGCGAGATGGGGCAGGTGAGCACGCAGGAAAAAATCATGTTGGGCGTCTTCGCTTTAATGCTGATATTGTGGGCCAATATTCCAGCTCTAATCTTTGGTGAACAATTAAGTGTCGATGCGACAACCACTGCTTTTATCGGTTTGACGGCGCTTATACTGACAGGCGTATTAACTTGGGATGACGTGCTTAAAGAAAAATCAGCATGGGATACCATCGTATGGTTTGGGGCCCTGATTATGATGGCGTCTTACCTCAATAAATTAGGCTTGGTTAGCTGGTTCTCAAGCAACATCGAATCAATGATTGGCGTAATAGGCGTAGGCTGGATCGGCGCTGTGGTGATTTTAACATTGGTTTATTTGTATATTCATTACTTTTTTGCCAGTACCACCGCCCATATTACCGCCTTGTTTGCTGCTTTTTATGCCGTAGGGTTAAGCCTAGGCGCGCCGCCAATGTTATATGCGCTTATTTTAGCAGCAGCAGGCAATATCATGATGACGTTGACCCATTATGCAACAGGTACGGCGCCGGTTATTTTTAACTCGGGCTATGTGACCCTAGGAGAGTGGTGGATTATCGGCGCCATCATGAGTGTGGTCAATCTTGTGGTATGGATAGGCGCTGGTTTGATTTGGTGGAAACTGCTTGGTTATTATTGATAAATAGACTGACAATATTATGAGTCATCGATGAGTTTGCTCAAATTGGTTAAAAGCGCTCATCTAAGGTATCTAACGTATAATTTAACGCCTCAAAGCAGATATCGGTATTGAAGCCACGATATTGCAAAAATCGTAGCTGGCGAGCCTTGTCTTTTTGCTCAGTTGGGATGTCATCGCCATATTTTTTGGTACGGGCGGTGACCGCAAGTTTTAGCCAATCGACGCCTTCGACCAAGTTATCGGTATCCTCATCGATAAATTCACTAAATTCTTCCGATTCGGCATTGGCCATGTCGATCAGCTCATCAATATTGCCAGGCATGGCTATCTTTTTATGATAGAACTCTTGCTTAATACGAGCGCGTCCGCGTCCTTTACGGATATTTTCTCGTATCAGCATCAGCGTGGTACGATAATCGCTTTGATAGCCTTTTTCTGCAAACTCATCAAGTAGAGCATCGATTTTATCGGGGTCTTGCTCTTTGTCTAGCAGCTTTTGTTTCAGCTCGGCTTTGCCGTATTCACGGCGTGACAAATAATAGAATGCCAACCAGCGCAAACGGCTTTCGGCTTTAATGGCGTCGATATCCGCTTGCCGTTGCTCAGGCGTACGCAAATAGGCTTTAAGCGCTGCAGGTAGGTTGTCTGTTTGATTATTAGCTTGATGGTTTAATTCACTATGACCGTTAGCAATATTGCTATCTGTATGCTCATTATCTTCGCTATCATGAACATCATGCTTAACCTCGGCAAGTAGCTGTTTAATGCTTTGCGCTTCTGGTGGCTGATAGGAAGGTACGTTATTAGGCTCAGGAATGAAATTTGCCGCTGGATGAAAGCTTTTTTTGCGCTTTTTGTTTTTATAAGATTTTTTATTATAAGAGGAAGAAGAGACAAGCGAGTCTATATCCGTTATAGCATCGTCCTGTAAAGGTGTTGCTTCTTTTTTTGTATAAGTCGTACGTTTAGCCGTTTTTCTAGGCTTGTCTGGATAGGAGCTCTGAGTGTGTTTGAAAGACTCAGAGGAGTTGGTAGACTTTTTGGATTTGGCAGGAGTAGCACTCGCTGAATCGGCTTCCGACTCAGCGAGTATTTCAGCTAAGGTTTTAATTTTCATACTCAATCATGATAGACAATCATATTCTACAAAAAATCTATTATTGCACAGGCTCAGGAGTAAAGTCTTGTTCAGAATCTTCCTCGTCTGGCGCTTTATTAGGGTCGACTACTCCGAGTTTTTCAGCCCGAATTTTAGCTTCGATCTCTTCAGCAATTGCAGGGTTTTCTTTTAAAAACAGTACCGAATTGGCTTTACCTTGGCCAATTTTTTCATCGCCATAGCTGTACCAAGAGCCTGCTTTGCCAACTGCGCCAATCTCAACGCCCAAATCAATCACTTCTGCTAGATGGTTGGTACCTTCACCATAAGTGATTTCAAATTCAGCTTGGCGGAATGGCGGCGCCATTTTGTTTTTGATGACTTTGACACGGGTTTGGTTACCGATAATATCATCGCCATTTTTCACCGCCCCGATACGGCGGATATCCATACGTACGGACGCATAGAATTTTAGTGCATTACCACCGGTTGTGGTTTCAGGACTACCAAACATAACGCCGATTTTCATACGGATTTGGTTAATAAAGACCACCATACAGTTCGAGCGTTTGGCATTACCAGTGATTTTACGCAGTGCTTGGCTCATCAAACGTGCCTGCAAGCCCATGTGCGAGTCGCCCATTTCTCCTTCGATTTCTGCTCGCGGGGTCAGCGCTGCGACTGAGTCGATGACAATCATATCAACTGCCCCTGAGCGCACCAACATATCTGTAATCTCAAGTGCTTGCTCACCATTGTCTGGCTGTGACACGAGTAAATCGTCCGTATTTACCCCAAGTTTACGGGCGTAAACTGGGTCAAGGGCATGCTCAGCATCGATAAAGGCACAAACGCCGCCTTGTTTTTGGCATTCGGCAATCGCTTGCAAGGTCATGGTAGTTTTACCAGAGCTTTCAGGACCGTAAATCTCAATGATACGACCTTTTGGCAAACCACCGATACCAAGCGCGATATCTAAACCCAATGAGCCGGTAGAAACCACATCGGCGTCAAGCGTGGCTGACTCGTCACCAAGATGCATAATAGTGTTTTTACCAAATTGCTTTTCAATTTGACCTAATGCCGCTTTGAGGGCTTTGGCTTTATTTTCGTCCATGTAGGACTCCTTGTGAAAAATAATAAATATAAAATGGTTTAGTTATGTAAAACGTGGCTTTTAAAACGATAGGTTTAAAGCGTTTGTTAAATAACGACTTGCTTAGTGAAATCACTCACGACTTTCATCATCAGTAAACGACACATTTGGCAAGTTTGAGGTAGAGGGTTATAGTGGGTTTAAGACAGTGATATCGGCTATATCACCTTACTATACAGTAAAAACGAATCATGATAAAAGCAAAAAAAAGTTCATAGACGCTAATGCTCATTTGCTATAACGATGGCTGTAGGTTTATCTTTGCGATACTGGTCGCGCTATCCTGTGTTATATCGCTATTGTTTAGATAAGACTATTATAACAAATACCAAGCCCAATATTTAGCGTAGTAAGCGGCTAAACGACAGTTAATGTCGCCTATTATTCTACTGATATTATGACGAAGTAGTTATGCTTTGTCCTATATTTCGAACTTAATAACAGGGCTGTTTGTCAATAGTTTTATGAGTTGTCCACAATAAAAAAAGTATTTTTATTTGTAGGTTGTGAAACATTGATAGGCTTTAAATTAATTTGAAAAAAATTAAAAATATATTATTTATCTTTAAAATATGTTGTAAGTTATTGATTTATAATGTTTTTAAAATTGTACAAAAAATGAACGATTTTACCTAACCCTTTAAGCTATCTAAGGAAATGCTTGTCAAGTAGCGACTTATACACAGGGTTATCCACAGCTTATGGGGAGAACTCCGCAAACCCTTATGTTACCGATGTTTGCGCAGACATAAAATCTGAGGGACAGGCGAAATATTGATGATTTCTATTTTTGCAACTTTAAATCTAATAAAAAAATTGTTCTGTTACGCCTATGTTTCACATAATGCCTGCGCCTACAGGGCGTTCAATAACAGCCTTGAATGGCTAAACATCTTGAAAACGACATGCAAAGCCTTATATGTCAAGGGCTATGCTAAAAGTAGCAAAATTCAGCTAAAAGCGGAAAAATGAATTGGCATAAAAAACGGCTAAGTACGTTATTAGTATCTTAGCCGCTATCGTGCAGGAATGCTAGGGTTACGCTACCAGGCCTAATCCTTGATATAGATCAAATCCCAAACGCCGTGTCCGCGCTCTAAACCGCGGCGCTCAAACTTAGTCATTGGACGAAAGTCAGGACGGTCGGTGAAATTACCAGCGCCTGCTTGATTGGTCAGTCCAGCAAAAGCATCTAAAACCTCAACCATCCAAAAGGCATAATGTTCCCAGTCGGTCGCCGTATGGAACCAGCCGCCTTGTTTTAAGCTGCGCGTAACAATCGCCATACGCTCAGGACTGACAAAACGGCGTTTGTAGTGGCGCTTTTTTTGCCACGGATCAGGGAAGTAAAGCTGAATGCGGTCGATATGATTTTCTGGTAGCTGCTTGAGCAATTGGATGGCATCACCGTTGATGATTTTAACGTTGGTTAACCCTTGCGTCCCTGCCATATAGGCGCATTTACCGATACCTGGCTCATGGACTTCAACACCAACAAAATTGCGCGTCGGCTCTGCGGCGGCCATCTCGATAAACGAATCGCCTAGACCAAAACCAATCTCTAAAGTCAGCGGCGCATCACTGCCATTCGGGCTATCTGCAAATAACGCGCGTAAATCGTTAATGCCCTCAAGATTGCCATCACCGAAACTGTTATTGACTAAGTAATGCGCAAACTCTGGCGCAGTCAATGCCAGCTCGGCATTTTTATTCATGTGCGTACGGCGCTTCATAAAGGTATTAACGATACGAATGTGCTTGTCCGTTGGCTCTTCAGTCTGACTGCTGGCATCAGTATCCACATCCACGTTATCAGTATTAACGCTATCAGTATTGATGTTAGAAGCGGTTTGTATTTCGGTGTTCATGGTATCAGCGGGATTAGGGTTTTGCGCATCAGTCGTATCGTTACCACTACTATTGATGTCATTGTGCTTAGGATGTTGACTCATAGGATTAACAAAGCTTAATTAAGTAGATAAAGTTGCCTCATTATAAGTGAAATCGTCACCACTGTGAACGCACAATACAGTTTTAGCGCACCCGCCATAACGCTTATAACTTTATAGGCTGTTTGTATATATAGGTTTCATATATATGGGTTTTCTACGCAGGGCTTTTGGCGTTATCATATAGCCAGCATGTTTTAAAAATAAGGGTTTGAAAATAACCACTTAATCAGAATCGTTGGATAAAAAAACGATATACAAATCCGCGCGTTAATATTTATGCTTAATAATCAGTAAGGCCTATCACCATGTTATTTATCGAGACGGATTCGCCGCCACCGTTTTATCAAGAACAGCTGAGCGCTGCTAAACGCGAACAACTGGATAAATGGTTTATCAGTCAGCGTAGCCAGTCGTATTATCTTAAACGCTTTAAGGAGTTTGATGAACAAGGCTACCTGTCGCCTAAATGGCACTGGGCGGCGTTCTTTGTCACCTTTCCTTGGCTGCTGTATCGCAAGCGCTATATGGATGCGATTGTATATAGTGTCGCAGGTTGGTCATTTATTCAACTGAATGTGGCGCTGATATTGGTAGCGTTTGAGTTTGTGGCGATGCCTTTTATTGCCGATGCGTATCAGATGAGCATACGGGTCGCTATCGCGGCGCTGATTTGGCTGTTTTGGTCGTTTATGGTGGCACGTTGGACGGATGCTTATTATTACCGCATGGCACGGCGCGAGATTGCGGATGCTATCAATGATTATCCGCGCGATGAAGCGGCGCAAAAAGCGCATTTAAAAAAGGAAGGCGGGGTCAGTCTATTTGGCTTGGGCTTAGGCTTTGGATTTTTTGCTTTTGCGTTAATGGTAATAAAGGTACAGTTTTTACCCATTGTCGCTAAGCCTAAAGAAAATGAAGTGTTATTTGATACCTATGATACCGCTAAAACAGCACAAAATCGTGTGGCGCTTAGCTATCGGCAAACAGGACAGTGTCCGCTTAAGCTGCCTTTAGATATGGGCACGCAGCAAGTCAATATCGCGGTTGATACTAAAGCTGCTGGCGTGACAAACACCGATTGTGCAGTTATCGCTACCATTCAAAACGTCAAATTTCCATTACGTTATTTAAATGAGCAGACGCTGGTTTTTTATCATCTGCGCGATAGCGATAATTGGCGCTGTACAACCTCGCTAAATAAAAGGCAGGCGCCTAAAGACTGTAGCGAGGATTAATAAACGATAAAAATATAATAGCCGTTAGTTTTTAGAGTCAGCGGTCAGATTGTCTTTTTCATCGGCGGGTATGGATTGGCTTTTTAGCGCGTCATAAAAGTCCGTCAAATCCATTTTACGGGCTTTATCGATATCTTCATCAAATAAGCTCTCAAGCTCCGCTATGGCTGATTGTGCCGATTCAATCATACTGGCTTCGTCGTCATAAATCGCTTGCTGGCGCTCGATCAAGTCATCGTCATAATTACGGAAAGTTTGGACAGTCTCGCGCGCTTTTTCTGCTGAGATACCAAGTAGCTGTAATGATTCACGCGACATATCTAAAGACGATAAATAGGTCTCACGCCAAATATGACGGACGCCGACTTCACGCAAACGGTAATAATGCTGGCGGTCACGGGCGCGTGCTAAGACAATCATATCAGGATAGTTTTTACGCAAATATTGAGCGGTGGTAATAGAGCGCTCTACATCGTCGATGGCAAGGATAAAAACGCGTGCTTTTTTGATACCGGCGGCGCGTAGAATCTCGGGGTTTTTTGGATCGCCATAATAGACTTGGTTACCAAATTTACGCACAAAATCAACGCGATTTGCCGAGCGCTCAATCGCTGTAAATTCGATGTTGTGCATGCGCAGTACGCGACCGATAATCTGACCGACACGACCAAAACCAGCAATAATCACCTGATGCTCATCGTCGGGAATGGTATCGTACTCGCGGCTGGGTTTTCTTTTGGCAAAGAGCGGTTCACCGATTTTTTCTAAGAGTAAAAATGCCAGTGGCGTGAGCGCCATGGAGATGGTAACAATAAGGTTTAGGGTGTTGCCAAGCTCAGGACGCAATACATTTTGCGCGCTTGCCACACTGAATAATACAAAGGCAAACTCACCACCTTGAGCGAGGGTAACTCCCAAACGAATACTGGTCGGCCAGCGATTACCCGATACTTTTGCAATGGCGGTAATCACCGCAAATTTAATCACCATCAACGCCATAGCGCAGCCAATAATAAAAATAGGCTTTGCTAAGATGAGTTTGACATCGGTGAGCATGCCGACCGACATAAAAAACAGCCCTAACAGCAAGCCTTTAAACGGCTCGATACTGGCTTCTAGCTCATGACGATACTCAGAATCCGCCAGCAATACGCCAGTCAAGAACGCACCCAATGCCATCGATAGGCCAATTTGCCCCATTAAAATAGACACGCCCATGACGATAAATAAAGCGACGGCGGTTAAAAGTTCTGAAGCACCGCTAGATGCCACAAATTTAAAGAAAGGTCGAATGATATAACGGCTAGCAAAGATAAGTCCGGCAAAAACGGCAAATACTTTAACAAAATAAATCAAATCGTAGCTTTGTTCGCGCACCCCTGATAAAAATGGAATGACGGCTAACAAAGGGATAACAGCGATATCTTGGAATAATAAAATGGTAAAGGCTTCACGGCCATGGGTACTAGAAAGCTGCTGTTTTTCCGTCAAGATTTGTAGCACAAAGGCAGTCGACGACAAGGCTAAACCAAAGCCAACGATAAAAGCGGTATCAAGCGGCAAGGTAAAAAACTGGTGTAACAGCCACATCAATAGCATGCCTGTCAGACCGACTTGTAAGCCCCCGAGGACAAATATCGAACGCCGTAGCGCCCATAATCGTGAAGGCTGCAACTCAAGACCAATGATAAACAACAGCATGACCACGCCGAACTCAGAAAAGTGCAATAAGCTCTCGGCGTCGCCTGCAACGTCTAAACCACTGGGGCCTAATATCAAGCCAGTAATCAGATACCCTAACACCGTCGCAATACCGAAACGCTTGCCGAGTGGTACAAACAGCAGCGCTGCCCCTAAGAAAATCGTAGCTTGTAACATCAAGTTTGGTGAGCCGGCGGCGGCAGCGAGCATCTGGAATCCTTAGCGGTAATGGTAAAATAAGCAGTAAAACAGTGTAGATCAGTAATCAAAATTTTTGAACATCGTTTATTTTTTACGATAAATCTTCCATACGCCATTGTCTGCCAGCGGATTGCTATAAGCATCGTTACGGCGTTTCCGCGGGGTCTGACGACTGTCGACGATTTTAAAATCAGGTAGGGCATGAACGATAAGCCCCGTGCGGTAAAAGCGTACGCGCTCAGGCTCTAGCATCTCGCCCTTGGTATTGCGGCAAAATACATATGCGCGCAAATCAATAAATTCACGATGCGCCACCAAACGTGCCTCATCATCATTGTCAAATACGGCACTCATACGGGCGATTTCATCGGCACTATAATCGCCACATTTATCGGTCAGCGCCCCGACCGAGCCAAAACTTTTGGATTCTTTGGCGCGGGTCTTGGTCAGATGTAACCTTTGCACATGATAAATAAACTGCGGTATCTCAAGGCTGGCGGGCAAAGGCAAATAGTCGGGTGGTAGATTGGCCGCCGGATAAAATGCCATCGCGCGCTCAAGCAGACTATGCCAACGCTGCTGATAAGCTTGGACTTCGGCTAAATTGCCTTCATAAATCGGCATATCACGAATTTGCCGCAAAATATCAGGCGGAAACTGCTCATCTCGAAAGCTGGCAATATCTTCTTGCAGCGTCGATAGCAATGCTTTGGCATGCTTTTTACCCTCGCTTGAGATAGGGTCAACAATGTAGCTTGGAGCAACGAAAGGAGCTGAGCGTCTCGACATGGCAGAAAATAATCCAGTAGTGGCAAATTGGGCGTTTCAGCTTTAAGTATACAGAATTTAGATAAAAAATATGGCGACGCGGTTAAATTTCCCATGATTTTTAACATCCTATTACAATGAAAAAAGCCGCCTGATATAAGCTTATTTAAAATTAACTCTCTTTCTTAGGCGCTGTTTTTATGGATAATGGCTCTAAATACTTCCTAAATCATCATAATCGGCGGAGCTTATTAAAAAATATTAGTAGAGTGGTTTTAAAAATTACCGGTGCAGGATTGGCGCTAGTATTTGGATTTTGGTTGCTACTGGCGTCAAATATGGGACCGGTTTATCTGCCACAGTTTATGGACAGCGCGCTAGATTTTTGGATTCGCATGACGCTGTTGGGGCTGGGGCTGAGTATTTGGCTCATAACAGCAGTTTGGTTCATTTGTTTTGTGCTGCGTTATTGCCATTACTTAATAAAGCGCTATTTGACAAAACGTCGCTTATAGCTAGAACCCAGATGGGCGACGTTTTAATTGATAATTATATGATTTAATATTTAATGTCTTATGCTTAATGGTTGTGACCAATATGACTATTGCTATTAGTCGCCTGCTGGGAGATATCGCAGACTAAGGCGTCGCTATGGGTTTTGGTTTGCGGATGCGCTAAGCTTTCAACCTGAATGGTCGCATGGTGAATATCAAGCTCAAGAAGACTCTGTTCTAAACTGGCAATCAAGATACTCGATTCATAAATACTCATTTCACCATCGACGACCACGTGACACGATAGGGCGTTGAGACCGCTGGTGATACTCCAAACATGTAGGTCATGGACTTTTTGGACTTGTGGATGGGTAAGTAGTTTATCTTCGACCTCTACCAGTGAGATTCCTTCTGGCGTGCCTTCCATCAAGATATGTACCGAATCACGTACCACGCGATAACCACTAAATAAAATCAATATGGCCACAATGACTGACGCTGCCGCATCTGCCCAAACCCAGCCAAAGCTCATCATCAAAAGCGCGGCAACGATAGCGGCAACCGAACCCATTAAGTCACTTAATACGTGCAAATAAGCACTTTGCATATTTAAATTAACTGGTGCTTTAGCTTCAGCTTGTCCATCTTGCTGTACATGATTGTCGCCATGGCTATGACTATGTGCATGCTCATGCGTATCAGTGCCGCGACTGCCGCGATGCATCAGCCAAGCGACCACAATATTGACCAGCATACCAATGGTCGCAACAATAAGCATCCCTTGGGTCGCAATCTCAGGCGGCGAGTTAAAGCGTTTAATCGCCTCATAAAAAATCATGATGGCAATAATAACCAGCGTTGCACCATTGACCGTCGCCACCAAAATCTCAAAGCGTTTATAGCCAAAGGTTTTTTGATGGGTGGCAGCTTTTTCACCAATTTTAAAGGCCATTAACGTCGCGCCAAGCGCTACCGCGTCACTGAGCATATGACCAGCATCAGACAGCAGCGCCAAACTACCCGTGAGCCAGCCGCCAATGGCTTCGACAAACATATAGCCTGTAATGATGATAAAGCTAAACAGCAAAGTGCGCTGATAACCCTTGGTGTCGCGCGGTGCAACCGTCTCTTCTAGATGCTCATCGTGGTCATGATGGTGTTGATTATCCTTGGTATACCTGTCTTGAATATTACTATTATCTGCATGATTTTGAGCATGTTTATGGGTATCAATCGCCGCATTCTGATAAGAATGGTCATGTTGCTTAGATTTCGGGCGCTCTTGATTCATAACAATACTCGGGATAATAAAAGGTGAAATAGAGGGTTTATAAAGCTTTGATTGCTTATAAAGTTAGGATTGCTGTCCATAACCAGACAGTTATAGAGAATTTAGCACATTTACTAAAGGCTTGCTGTATCTAGGCAGTAAACGATATAAGGCGAATTTTGGCTAGCGTTCTTTATTGACAGCAATATATAGAGAGATAATTAAAACTGGCGAGGTGTGTTTTAAGATTGAACGTTTACCAGCCGACAGGGTCGATATCTAAGGTCAGTTTTAGATATTTGGCGCTTGGCAAAGCAAGTACAGGTTGCCACCAGTGATTGAGTACCCTATGTAATTGCTGTCGGTCTTTGCCTAATAGCAGTAATTGCGCGTGGTAGCGACTGTTCTTTTTACTCATCGGCGCATCGATAGGGCCGAGAACAGCAAGATTATGAGCATTTGGAAGAATACCAACGGCATCTTTTAGCGCTTGCGTGGTGGCAGCTAACGTTTTACCTTCGCAGCGTATTAGGGCAGCATAACTATGCGGCGGCAAGCCCATCATTTTACGTTCTTGTAGTAGCTCGCGTGCAAAAGACAAATAACCGTCTTTTACCAATTTTAATAACAGCGCATTATCGGGTTGCAGCGTTTGAATAAGCACGCGCCCCGATTTGTCCCCGCGACCAGCACGGCCTGCCACTTGAATCATGAGCTGGGCGGTATGCTCTGGCGAGCGAAAGTCGGCGGACAAAAAACCGCGATCGGCATTAGGCAAGCAGACAAGCGTGACGTTGGGAAAATGATGACCTTTGGCGACCATTTGCGTGCCGACTAAGATGGCAGGTTTGCCTTCATTGATACGCTGATAAATATTCTCCCAGCTATCTTTACCTCTAGTAGTATCGCGATCGATTTGGATAATGGGGTACAACTCTTTGCTGGTTTGTGGATTGGCAAAAATTGCATGCAAATTTTCGCTTAGCCTCGTCGTTCCGATACCTTTGGCGTCCAAATTTTGACTGCCACAATCAGGGCAAACCGTTGGGATATAGGCTTGCCAATCACAGTGATGGCATTTTAAATAAGGGCTGTTTGAATAGGAATTGGATTGCGATTGGCTATTATAATGCACGGTCAAATGCGCATCACAGCGCGGGCAATCGGCTTGCCAACCGCACGCTTCGCATAGCAAAACGGGCGCATAGCCGCGGCGATTTAAAAATATCAATACTTGGTCGCCCGCTTCTAGCGTTTGCCGTATCGCCCCAATCAGCGCATCGGTTAGTCCGGTATCATAACGTGCGCCTTCGTCTGTCGTCTGTTGATGGGTGCTTTGCTGGCGTGCATCAATCAGCTGCATGGTTGCAGGTTTGGCGTTACCAGGGCGAGTTTGCAGTTGGTATTCGATAAGCTTGCCATCATCGACCAGTTTTAGATGCTCAAGCGAAGGAGTCGCAGTACCAAGTACGACGGGAATATTGGCTTGCAGGCCGCGATACAGCGCGACGTCAGCAGCATGATAGCGCAACGTATCTTGCTGTTTATAAGAACCATCATGCGCTTCATCGACGACAATTAAGCCCAAATTCGCAAACGGATACAGCACCGCTGAGCGTGTACCGATGATAATTTGCGCGTGACCAGTGCGGCAGTCTTGCCAACCTTGCAGGCGGTGAGTATTGTTCATACCCGAATGTAATAAGACTATATGAGCGGCAAAGCGACTGGCAAAGCGCGCGCGTGTTTGCGGCGTCAGTCCAATCTCTGGTACCAGTATCAATACTTGTTTGCCCGCTTCCAACACCGCTTGCATCGCCTGCAAGTAGACTTCAGTCTTACCACTACCGGTAATGCCATTTAATAAAAACCCCGTATATTGCTTATTTTCATGCGCAGCAATAATGCCATCGACTGCAAGCTGTTGCTCTTCATTTAGCTCAAGCGGCATTTTTGCTAAAGTAACGGGCGCAGGCGCAGATTTCGCTTCGATATAGCGCTCGATAAGCCCTTTGGCTTCTAGCGCCTTTAAGAAAGGCCGCTGCATACCTTCTAATAATAGTACGTCTTCACTAGCGCCGTGCTCGCCGTGTAACTTAAGCATCTCAAACTGCTGCTTTTGTTTTTTGGCATTGCTATGAAAGTCAGTATCAGTGACGTGCGGTAAAATCCGCCAATGGGTAGTCAATAAATCTAACGGCTTACCTTGGCGTACGAGAGTTGGCAACATCACCGCTAACACGTCACCGAGTGGATAGTGATAATAACGCGCCAGCCAATGCGCGAGCTTTAGCATGCTAGCATCTAAAATGGGCTCAGCATCTAAGCATTTATTAATAGGTTTGAGCTTGTTGATGGGAACGTCGCTAGCCGCTTCCTCAATATGAGCAATGACAATACCGATTAAGGTTTGACGACCAAAAGGTACCTCAACACGGCTACCAATCGGTGGTAGCGGCATGGCAGCCATGGCAGCGCCGTTTGGCAACGTCGGCGTATCTGCTGGCAAGCGATAGTCAAATACCCGATAAAGGGGCACGGGTAGGGCAACTTGTAGCAACATAGCTGGGCTTCGCAGTCTTTTATCGAATGAATAGAGAGTAAAAACATCAACAGCAATATAAAAAGGCACAGACAAATAAGCTTAGCATGAAGCTAAGCTTATTATTATTTACTATAAACCAGTAACGCTCAATAATCGTCTTATTCAATATACATGATAGATTCAATTTCAACCACGCCGCCTTTAGGTAGCGCGGCGACTTGCACCGCTGCACGGGCAGGATATGGCTCGCTTAAGTTAGCGACAAATACGTCGTTTAGCGCCGCAAAGTCATTTAAATCGGTCAAAGAGACATTGAATTTGACCACATCATTTAAGGTGCCACCGGCCGCCTCACAGATGGCTTTGATGTTTGCAAATACTTGCTTGGCTTGTGCTTCAAAGCCTTCTTTTAGCTCCATGGTATCAGGGTCAAAGCCCAGTTGACCGGAGATATAAACAGTATTGCCTACTTTTACCGCTTGTGAATAGGTACCAACGGCGGCTGGGGCTTTATCGGTTTGAATGGTTTGACGGGTCATATGATTTCCTTATGATGTTTTTTTGGTTAAAAAGTTGGCCAAAAATTTCAGGCGATAATAAATGTTCAACATTGAATGGTTTTAAAAGGGATGAATTTTAACATGTATTTTAACGGCTTTTATAATTGATAAAGCCTAATAATATTGGGGAAGCCAAGTAGCGACCGCAACTCGCGAATGCCTTGTGCCAAATGGTTACGGCTACGAACGACGATATGAATAATAGTGTCGCTGCTACGCACGTCGACCTTTTCGACCCCGATATTTAACTGGCGCAGATGATAAATCACTTCACTGATTTGCTCGTCGCTTAGGGCGATTGAGAGTTTGAGATAAGCAGGGAAGCGAATTTTGCTGTTATGTTCCCCGGATGAGTCGCCTTGCTTAATGGCTTTATCATTGCGCCAGCGCAGTTGGATAACTTGATAAGGGTTGTCTTTACGGATATCGTCTAACGAAAAACACTTATGGCGATGCACAACCAGACCATGACGTGATAAATGGCCAACGATAGGGTCACCATAAATCGGATGACAACAATTGGCAAAATCAAGCTCAACGCCTGAAGCGTTGACAATCAACTGCTGCGGTTGGGTCATATCATCAACGCTTTCTTGCGATTGCATATCACTGACTTCATCGCTAAACAAACGCGTCACCACCAGTTGCGGCAGCAGCGTGCCCGAGCTAATTTGCTCAAACAGGGCGTTTTTTTCTGTCAGACCGCGCCATTCAGTTAAGTTTTTCCAATCACTTTCGGTTAAATCATCGAGGCTTTTCTGATAGGTTCTTAGGGCTCGGTCTAGAGCTTGTCTGCCATGATGCTGTTTATCGGCGGGCGATAAGTCTTTAAACCAACGTAAAATCTCAACGCGGGCTTTATTGGTCACCACAAAGCCGAGCCATTCTGCTTTTGGCTCAGAATGACTGCTGACTTCAATCTCGACCAACTGCCCGTTTTTAAGTACCGTACCGAGTTTTGCATGTTTATTATCGACATTGGCACCGACCGCGACATTGCCCACCATAGGACCGACGGCGTAAGCAAAGTCTAGCGCTGTGGCACCTTGTGGCAGCTCATAAGCGCGGCCTTGCGGGCTGTAGCAGATGATTTTACTCGAGTGTAAATAATCCATCAGCTCATTAATAGTAGAAACGGCTGCGGAAAAATCAGGACTGTCAGCATCTAACGTGTCTTCGTCAACCAAGTCTTTCATATTACGCAGTGATGCTTGAATAACCGACTGGCTAACATCGGAGGCGTGTTCGGCACCAATAACGCCAAGCCTTGCCGCGTTTTGCATTTGCTTGGTTAAGATGGTGACTTTAACAAAATCATTATCGCGCTCATAAATCAGGGTCAACGACTGATTGCCACCAGGCAGCGGACGCCGAATGTTATCGGCGATATGACTGTCATCAATCTGATATTTTTTAATCAGATAATAAGCGAGCTTGTCACAAGCTTCGATGTTATCAAGCACAATCTCAAACGCATAATGGCGCAGTAGCGCATTGATTTCACCGCGATTACGAAAAAACTGCCGGAAGATAACCACGCGATTGTCTAAAACTTTGACCATGCCATTCAGATCAAGATTGTTTAGCACAATGCTCAAGTAGCGATGAATGGCTTCTCTTTGAAAATTACGCCCAAGTCCATGTTGCAGCAGCTTATCAGACAGCTTGTTATACATATCAGAATCAAGATTACGATAACACAGCACTTCGATATAATCGGCAATGTCATTGAGACCCATCAAGCGCGCAAAGGGTACATAAAAATCCAAGGTTTCTTGCGCGGTGGTGCGCTGTTTTTCGGGACGTACCGCATCGAGCGTCGACATATTGTGCAAGCGGTCAGCCAGTTTAATAATCAAGACGCGCGGATCGGCAAGGGTGGCGGTCAAGATTTTATGAAAGGTGGCGGCTTTGTTTTCTTGCTTGTTATGGGTTGATGATTTTAATTTGGTCACGCCATCGACCAGTCTGGATACTATTTTACCGTAACGCTGCTCAATATCCTCAGCGGTAACCTCGGTATCTTCTACCGTATCATGAAGGATGGCCGCAATAATGGTATCGCGATCCAAGCGAAAGCCTGCCAATATTTCAGCGACGGCAATCGGATGCGTGATATAAGGCTCCCCTGATTTACGCTTATCTTTGATATGCGCTATATCACCGAACTCACAGGCATCAATAATATCACTACGTTCAGCCGCAGTGAGATAACCTACCGAGCGCAGCAGGTTGTATTGAGCATCATCCACTAAAGGATGACTGAGTTTGGGCAAGGTTTGAGTCATAAGGTGGTAATCCTATTTTCCAATACCTATTTATCAGTTCAGGACGGTTCGTCGGCTACGGACTTTTAATGGGTTCAGGACTGTTGGGTAAATGATAGCTGGATGAATAAGCGGCGGTTATGCAAAAGAGTAAGCTATTAGGTCAAAGCATACTAACTTAAAACGCACAAAGCGAAAAGAGGGCAGACCACCCTCTAATTAATCGTAAATCGTTCTCAATGTCAACTCTTATGCGCGTAAGTCAGGCAGAAAATAAAAAATTCTACCTAAGTGGTATGATTTTCGCTATAAGTGGTCGCAATAATTGGCAAGCGTTTGGTATTATCAGTCGTTTCATAACCAAAAAACCACAGCCGCTGCTGTGGTTCTTATCTTTTCGCGATGTCAGCACAGAATAAAGTGGTCGTGCTTATTGCTAAAAGTTAGGTTTTACTAAAAACAGCTCTGTATTAAAAGCTATGATCGCCCGACAAAGCCAAATCTAATGAGCTTGTCGCAAAGTTATGCTCTGGCTGATTTAAAATATCACGGGTGATTTTGCCAGCAGCAATTTCACGTAATGCCAAGACCGTAGGCTTGTCGTTATCGACGTCAACCATCGGCTCAGCGATACCTTTGGCCAATTGACGGGCGCGCTTACTGGCGACCAAAATCAGCTCAAAGCGATTATCAACATTATCCAAACAATCTTCAATCGTCACTCGTGCCATAAATAGCTACCTCGGTTGTTTTTATCAGTCACGGCGCTTGTCCGTTACTCAATAAAAATAATATCAAAAATATAAAAGGGGGATAGCTGGACATTATAGCATTTTTTGCTTAGGCGCGTAGTTGCTTTTTATATCTGCTGTTAGTTATACGAAAATCGAGATTTTTCACTTTTAAGCTTTCTTTCCCCTAGGTTTTCTTTGCTTATTCGTCGACTTGGCTATTTAGCAAATTGGCAATAGTGCGATGATAGCGCTGCTGCTGGCGTTTAAGGGTTTGTCTATCGGCGACGATAATGGCTTTTAGCTCGGTTAACGCCACTTCAAAATTGTCATTAATCACCACAAAATCAAAATGTACATATTGCGCCATCTCCGTGACCGCGCCCGCCAAGCGCTGCTCGATGACTTCCATGGTATCCTGCGCACGCGTCGATAAGCGCTGACGTAAGGTCGCTAAACTTGGCGGCAAAATAAAAATCATCGTCGCATCGGTAAATATCTTTTTGACTTGTAGCGCGCCTTGCCAATCAATCTCAAGGATAACATCGACGCCTGCCTCCAGCTGCGCGCGCACGCTTTGCTCTGAGGTGCCATAATAATTGCCAAACACTTCGGCATGCTCTAAAAACTTGCCTTCGCCGATAGCCGTGACAAATTTATCAACGTCGGTAAAATGGTAATGCTGACCATCAATCTCACCGGGACGCGGCGCGCGCGTGGTGTGCGACACGCTAACGGTCAAGTCGTTGGTGGTGGCCAGTAGCTGTTTGACCAGTGATGTTTTGCCCGTCCCTGAGGCGGCGGTAATAATAAATAATGAACCTGTCATACGGTTTTTCCTAATGGATAGTTTGCTAATGTAAGGTGCCACAATGGAATAGGTACTAGGGCGTGTCTTCAATTCATCTTACAATGAACGATAGTACACGCCAGATAGAGCATTGACTTAAAATTACGAGCTAACTTCTCATAGCGAGTAGCGATACTACGAAAGTGTTTAAGCCTTGCAAACATATTTTCAACAAGATGACGCAGCTTGTACAAGTAGCTATCAAATTCTGGATTAGGCTGTTTGGCATTCTTCCTTTTAGGGATGACAGGTATCATATTATGGCTTCGAGCTTTATCTCTGATAGCCTCTGAGTCATAGCCCTTATCAGCGATAAAGTAATCTGCCTGTCCAATCATGTCAATCAATTCACCTGCAACTTGACTGTCGTGGACGTCACCCCCAGTGATTTTAAAATGGAGCGGATATCCATCGGCATCACAGGATAGGTGTATCTTTGTAGTTGCGCCGCCACGGCTTTGTCCAATTGCTCGATCTTCACCACGCCGAGCTCCACTTGCATGCTGGTGACAGCGAACATAGCTTCCGTCTGTGAATACCCATTCCGTATCAACTTCTTTTCGTAGGCTAAAAAAAAATTCTCCCATAAACCCGTTTTCGACCAGCGGTTGAAACGACTATAGGCTGTTTTCCAAGAACACAATTCTTTAGGTATGTCACGCCAAGGCGCACCTGTACGCAGCTTCCACAGTATGGCTTCCATGACCTCTCGACTGTTTTGAGTGTGATAGCAGCCATGCTGTGTCATTGTTGATTGCAATTGATCCCAAAGCGTATCTGTTAGTGCTGTTCTTGCCATAACTTGTATTTCTCGCATCGTCTCAATAGATGCGGTATTGTAACTATTATTTATCGCTTATCCAATTGAAGACATGCCCTAGTAAAGTGTGCGCTAATAAAAAGCTAAAAACGGCGCAAATAAGTGTTGAGCTGGTAAAAACAAAAAACGCCATCAAGTATGGCGCTATAGAGTTGTATTGATTTCTCATTGATACGTCATTATAAACTGCTTGGCGCGCTTTTATTTAATTCGCGCAAGCTTTTTAGCACTTAATCTTATTTATTGTCTGTTTTTGCATTAAAAGGCGCTGTGTCAATGAACGTTAATGCTCAGTTCATTTGAAACAGGGTTATTTTCAAAGGCAATAAAAGCAAATTATGCTAAAGTAGAGCATGGATGTTATCCCAAGTTTTGAGGTTAAGCAGTTTGACGTTGAGCTGTAACCATAAATTATCTAATGATAGGCCCTTTTATGCAAATTTATCTTGCCAATCCACGTGGATTTTGTGCTGGTGTGGATCGCGCGATTGCGATAGTGAACGAAGCATTGACACGTTTTGAGCCACCCATTTATGTGCGTCATGAAGTCGTGCATAACAAATTTGTGGTCTCAGATTTGGCCAATCGCGGCGCGGTTTTTGTCGAAGAGCTGCACGAAGTACCAGATGGCTCGATTGTGATTTTCTCGGCGCATGGTGTCTCAAAGGCGGTCGAAGATGAAGCAGAGCGCCGTGATTTGACCGTATTTGACGCCACTTGTCCGCTGGTCACTAAGGTACATATCGAGGTGGCTCGATTTGCCCAAGACGGGATGGATGCGGTATTGATTGGTCACGCAGGTCATCCTGAAGTTGAAGGCACTATGGGGCGTTTCAATCGTCGCCACGGCGGGCAAATTCATTTGGTCGAAAATGAAAGCGATGTTGAGGCTTTAAATGTGCAAAACGCTGAGCATTTGGCTTTTGTAACCCAAACGACTCTTTCGATGGATGATACCGCGCGCGTTATTGATGCGCTGCGTGAAAAATTCCCCAGCATTCAAGGCCCGCGCAAAGACGATATTTGCTACGCCACCCAAAACCGCCAAGATGCGGTCAAAGATTTAGCCGGTCGTTGTGAAGTGGTATTGGTGGTTGGTTCGCCAAACTCGTCAAACTCTAATCGCTTGCGTGAACTCGCCGAGCGTATGGATTGCCGTGCCTATCTGATTGATAATGCTACTGAGATGGATAGAAACTGGTTTGATGGCATTCAAAGTGTTGGCGTTACTGCTGGCGCGTCTGCACCTGAGATATTAATCCAAGAAGTGCTACAACAATTGCAAGATTGGGGCGGAGATTTACCAAGTGAGCTGTCAGGTATCGAAGAAAACGTGACCTTTAGCTTGCCAAAAGCGCTGCGCATTCCGGTTACGCAAGTAGGTAAATAGCATGAATAAGCAGAAAAAAGGCTTTGTGTTAGCAGAAGCGACGCTTGCTGAGATTAATAAGCAGTTAAAAATTAATCTGTTTACCATCGTTGTGCTGATTGTCATGCTAGTGCTGAACACTGCGCAATTTATGAAAGATTATAGTGTCTTATATGGCGCGCTTATCGCTGTCATGGCGTTTTTTCTATTTATAATGGCCAAAAGTCGCACCATGCTCATGATGAGGAAACAACAGCTTACCAAGTAAATGCTGCAGGTAAATTAAATATAACCGTTATTATGAAAAGACCAGCTTATTAAAGTGGTCGAGAATACAGCAATAATAAAGAAGATTAGATTAAGGATGTTCATGCCAGCTTATTATCAGTTTATCAAACGCGAACAGCTAGAAGGTGGGGTTAGCGTTGCCCATTATCAGCCAACCAAACATGCACAAGGCGCTTGGAATGAACACGAGCAGCATATGGCACCAGCGACTGGACTGCTGACCGCCGAGCTTGAAAGCTATACGCCGCAAGCAAATATGCGTATTGCTCGTATCAGCCTGGATATTTTAGGCTTGATACCGCTTGATGAGTTTACCGTTACCACGCGTTGTATTCGTCCGGGCAGAACGATTGAGCTAATCGAGGCGGTCATGAGCAGTCGTGGCCGTGATGCCATTATCGCGCGCGCTTGGCGACTGCTGACCCAAGATACCAGCGAGATTGCCGGACTTGAAGACCAAAAAGCGCTGCATCAGCCTGAGGATTTGCCTGTTTGGGATGGTATGAAAGGCTGGCCGGGTGGTTTTATCGAAAGCGTTCGCTTGGTTGCTGAGCCCGACCGCCGTGCTGGACGTGGTATGGTATGGATTACCAATGATGTCGAGATGGTAGAAGGCGAAACGACTGACGATTTGGTACATCTAATGGGGATGGTCGATACCGCCAATGGCGTCGTGCCACGCTTGGGGCTCGGCTTATCAGAATTGCAATGGATGTTCCCCAATACGGATTTGCAAATCCATATGCATCGCGCGCCAAAAGGGCGCTGGCTTGGCATCGAAGCGGTGCAACAATACGGCGATGACGGTATTGGACTGACCAGTGCCGTGCTGCATGATGTGCACGGGCCGTTTGGTCGCAGTGAGCAAATCCTGACTATCCGCCCTATGCCGCGTTAATTTTAGCTATTAAATAGCTATGTATTAGATAAGTATGGGTTAAACAACGAGCAACCAAACGTAACGCTATCAAAGCTGCGGTTTGTCCTGTTAAATAGTTATTGAGTTCATAACGTTAGGCTATAAAAATTTTGTCATCTAATTATATAAAGCAAATCGAAAGTATATAGTTAATTGATTATACAAATAACTGAAAATCGGTTGTAATGGAATACCACAACGAGGCAAGGTGATTCAAAACTGCTAGGATGGGTTTTGATAGTGAAGGTTACCTTTCACTTTATCCCTGCAACAACGATAACTAAAGGAATATGGCCATGAACGATATGAACGATAAAAAATGCCCTTACGATATGACACCGTTAACCATGAGCAATGGCGCGCCGGTGGTAGACAATGAAAATAGCGAAACCGCTGGTAAACGCGGTCCTCTACTCGCAGAGGACTTATGGCTTAACGAAAAGCTCGCTGATCTAAACCGCGAGGTTATTCCTGAACGCCGTATGCACGCCAAAGGTTCGGGCGCGTTTGGTACTTTCACTGTCACCAATGACATTACTCAATATACGCGTGCTGATATTTTTAGCGAAGTGGGTAAGCAGACAGAGATGTTTGCGCGTTTTAGTACGGTGGCAGGTGAGCGCGGCGCTGCTGATGCTGAGCGTGATATTCGCGGTTTTGCCCTGAAATTCTATACCGAGCAAGGCATTTGGGATTTGGTCGGTAATAATACACCGGTATTTTTCGTTCGTGACCCGCGCAAATTTCCAGATTTAAACAAAGCGGTCAAGCGTGACCCACGTACCAATATGCGTTCGGCAACCAATAACTGGGACTTTTGGACGTTATTGCCAGAATCTTTGCACCAAGTCACCATTACCATGAGCGACCGCGGTATCCCAGCCTCTTATAGACATATGCATGGCTTTGGCTCGCATACGTATAGCTTTATCAATAGCGACAATGAGCGTTTTTGGGTCAAATTTCATTTCCGTACTCAGCAAGGTATCAAAAACTTAACCGATGCCGAAGCCGCTGAAATCATCGCCTCGAATCGTGAAAGCCATCAAGAAGATTTGCTCAGTGCCATCGACAATGGCGATTTTCCAAAGTGGAAAATGTACGTGCAAATCATGCCAGAAACCGATGCCGATAAAGTGCCTTATCATCCGTTTGATTTGACCAAGGTATGGCCAAAAGGGGATTATCCGCTGATTGAAGTTGGCGAGATTGAGCTTAATAAAAACTCAGACAATTATTTCTTAGACGTCGAGCAGGCGGCTTTTGCGCCGAACAATCTTGTAACTGGCATTAGTGCCTCACCAGACCGTATGCTACAAGCGCGTCTCTTTAGCTACGCCGATGCTCAGCGTTATCGCGTTGGTGTCAATCACAAGCAGATCCCAGTCAACAAACCTCGTTGTCCGGTGACCAGTAACCACCGCGACGGTCAAATGCGTGTCGATGATAACTACGGTGGCCGTCCACACTATACGCCAAACAGCTTTGAGCAGTGGCAAGATCAGCCGCAGTACGCTGAGCCAGCGTTAAAGATTGATGGCTACGCCAAGCACTACGATTTCCGTGAAGACGATAGTGATTATTTTAGCCAGCCGCGCGCACTGTTTAACCTGATGAATGATGAGCAAAAGCAAGTGTTGTTTGATAATACCGCCCGCGCGATGGGTGATGCGCTTGATTTTATTAAATATCGTCATATTCGCAACTGTAATTGGTGCGACCCTGCTTATGGCGTAGGCGTTGCCAAAGCCCTTGGCATGAGCGTTGAAGACGCTATGGCAGCACGTGAGAATGATCCTGCTCGTCATTTACCTAGCTGTTTATAATCTCTGTAGAAAATAAAAACGATAGAATTTAGCTGCTCTATATTTATCTAAAAACACCGCCTTAGGAAACTGGGGCGGTTTTTTTATGCTTAATTATTTTTTTAGCTTAGTTTAGCCTATTTGATCTTGAAATTTTTACCCGTGCCCCTATCTGATTAGGCAGCCTAGCAGTATTTACAGCGCCTTCTTGCTAATCAAATTTAGTAATTAGATTGGGTAATCAAATTGGCTAAACTGCTAGTATTTGAAAATTTGTGATTTATGCGTGCTGGTAACAGCATTTTTGGTATCAATAATAGGAGTTTTTATGAGTGAACAGACCCAAGCGGATAATAAAAACGCTAATGACATCAATATTAATAAAGACAGCCCAGAATTAAAAAAACACAGTTTTGAAGCAGAAGTGGCGCAGCTGCTTCATTTGGTGACGCATTCGCTTTATTCTAATGCCGATATTTTTGTGCGTGAATTGGTTTCGAACGCATCGGACGCTTGCGACAAATTGCGCTTTGAAGCGACCAATGACGACAGTCTTTATGAAGATGACGGCGAGTTAAAGATTCGTATCGCTGTCGATGAAGATGCCAAAACCATTACCTTTATCGATAACGGCATCGGTATGAATGAAGCCGACGCCATCGAAAACTTAGGAACGATTGCCAAATCTGGTACTAAGGCTTTCCTCGACAAATTGTCTGAATCGCAAAAGCAAGATGGACAATTAATTGGTCAATTTGGGGTTGGTTTTTACTCTGGATTTATCGTGGCTGATACCATTAGCGTTGAGTCACGAAAAGCGGGCGAGCCTGCCGATAAAGGTGTACGCTGGGTTTCAGACGGCACCGGTAGCTTTACCGTTGAGCCAATTACCAAAGAGACGCGCGGTACCAGCATTACTTTGCATCTAAAAGAAGAGTACAGCGAAGGCGAAGATAATTATCTAGACCGCGGCAAAATCAAGCGTTTGGTCAATAAGTACTCAGACCACATCAGCCTACCAATCCAGATGCGTAAAGAAGTCTGGCAAGAAGATGTGAAAGAAGAGGGCGACGACAGTGACGCGCCAGCAGGCGGTCAGATGGTCTTGACCGATGAGTGGGAGACCATTAACAAAGCCAGTGCGCTTTGGACCCGCTCAGCATCTGAGGTTGAAGATGATGAATATGTCGATTTTTATAAAAACATCACTTATGACATGGATGCGCCGCTAACATGGACGCACAACCGCGTTGAAGGTCGCGTTCAGTATACCCAGCTTTTATATATTCCGAAAAAAGCGCCGATGGATTTATACACGCGTGAGCAGCAGCACGGTTTAAAGCTTTATGTGAAGCGCGTCTTTATTATGGACGATGCTGAGCAATTGCTGCCGATGTATTTGCGTTTTGTGAAAGGGGTCATCGACTCAGCCGATTTGCCGCTTAACGTCAGCCGTGAAATTCTGCAAGAATCACGCGATGTCAAATCTATCCGTGATGGTAACGCGCGCCGTATTTTGACCTTGCTAGCAAGCCTTGCCAATAGTGAAGACAGCGATAAGCAAGAAAAGTTTGCCCAGTTCTATAGCGAATTTGGCGATGTGATTAAAGAAGGCCTTGGCGAGGATATGGGCAATCAAGAGCGTATTGCCAAATTGCTGCGTTATGCCACCAGCACCAATGACAAGGTTGAGACCAGCTTTGAAGACTATAAAGGTCGCATGATTGACGGTCAAAAAGCCATCTATTATCTCACGGCGGATAATTTAGCGGCGGCAAAAAATAGCCCACAACTTGAGCTATTTAAGAAAAAAGGCATCGAAGTTATTTTGATGACCAGCCGTGTCGATGAATGGGCGATGAACTTCTTAACCCAATTTGATGGCACGCCGCTACAAAATATCGCCAAAGGTGCAGTAGATTTGGGCGACTTGCAGGATGAGGAAGAAAAAGCAGAAGCTGAAAAAGCGGTAGAGGCCATGAAGCCTGTCGTTGATAAACTAAAAACGGCACTTGGCGCGCGCGCAAAAGACGTCAAAGTCTCAACGCGTTTGGTTGATAGCCCAGCCTGCTTGGTGGTTGGTGAAGGTGAGCTGTCACCGCAGATGATTCAGATGCTGAAGCAAATGGGTCAAGATGTACCAGAGAGCAAACCAACGCTTGAGGTCAACCCTGACCATCCACTGATTAAAAAGTTAGAGAGTAGCGAGCAGTCTGACGACCATTTCGACAAGCTGGCGCAGGTCATTTTTGACCAAGCGTTACTTGCCGATGGTGGTCAACTAGAAGATCCAGCCGCTTATCTAAAACGCGTCAATGAGCTATTGATGCGATAATAATTGCTGCTTAATAAAAGGAGGTCTTGATTTTAAGGCCTCCTTTTTTAATGGGTTGTCAATCAACGTTTAGAGTAATTTTTCGGCATTTTTTACAAATCAGCCTTATCCTCTTGAGCGACAATCCGTTACAATCGCGATAGATTAGCGAGCTAAAATATTAAGTTAAATTTCTCGCTTTTCAATCCTATTTTATCGTCAAATAATAATAAATTGGCGTTATTTCTCTCGACTGGCTAGAGGTCTAAGTCTTTGTCACTTGCGTCATTAAAAACCGTATCGCTTCAGCGCTTCTCGCTCAATTTCGCGGCCAATATTATTGCCACCTTATGGATGCTGGTCGGGTCGACGCGGGCGTTCTCTTGGGTAAAACCCACCTTTATCCAGTTTGCGGTATTCGCCATATTGGCACTGGGTAGTAATGTCCTGTTCTCGTGGTTAGCCGCCGCAAATGGTAGCGTCTTTAATGAGCAAGGATTGGTCAGCTATTTAATTTGGCCAATGATTATTTTGCTCGGCGGTATTATTTTAGCCCGCCGCGCTGGCAATCAAACATTGGTTTTTGTGCCTGTCATTTTATGGCTGGTTGCCGATACGCTATCAGCGTTATTGCAAAGCCTGGTACAGTTTTTTGGCAGCTATGGGTGGTTGCCAAGTTGGAGTTATTCTTTTTTACCGATATTGTTTTTAGTGCTGTTTTTATGGCAGACACTCGCTTTATTATGGATATTTTTCCGTCGCCTGCGCATTTCTTGGTGGGAGAGAATCATCGTCTTAGTAGGGGCAGTGGCATTATTGACCATTTGGCAGCGCAACGTCGCCGACCAGCCGATATTTAAGCAAATTCCTGTTGAGCCGGTACTAGAAGAAGCGGCTTTATACGAGCAGCCGCGATTATTGCAGCAAGCTTTAGACCGTATCGACCCGAGTATACCGGGTAAAAGTGACTGGTATTTTATGGGTGTGGCAGGATTCTCAGACCAAAACGTCTTTCGTTCTGAGATTAATAAAGTGCGTGAATTGTTTGATGTGCGCTTTGGCACCAGTGGCCATTCGCTGGCATTGATTAATAATAATTATACGTGGCTAGATGAGCCAATTGCGACAAAAACCAGTATCTTGCGCGGGTTAAAAACCATCGGTCAGCAGATGAATGCTGATGAAGATGTGTTATTTCTTACTCTATCGTCACATGGTGATGAAAATATTATTCAACTGGCAAATCCACCATTAGCGATGGATAATTTAGATGCTACGTGGCTGCGTGAAGCGTTAGATGCGTCCGGTATCCGCTGGCGGGTAATTGTCGTGTCGGCGTGCTATTCAGGCTCGTTTATCGATGAATTGGCGTCGCCAACAACGGTGATTATAACCGCTTCCTCCGCTGATAAAATGTCATTTGGTTGCACAAATAGTGCTGAGATGACTTACTTTGGACAGGCCTTCTTTGCGGAAAGTTTGCGCGAAAATACCAGTTTTTCTGATGCCTTTAAAGACGCCGCTTACCGCGTGCAAGAACGTGAGCTTTATATGGGTTTTGAGCCATCAGAGCCGCAGATGGTCATTGGTAGCTTAATGGAAACTGCCCTGCCAGCATTTGAGCAAGTACTGTTTGCTAAAACCCGTCCAGCGCTCGCCAATATGACTAATCAGCCGAATTCTGTTAAGGTTACTCAAGCTCCTGATACGGCAAACGTAATCGATAATCTGCCTGAAAATGACTAAGGTCTGCTGATAAATTAGATTTATGTCGCTACTAAGGCGCGCTTTTTAAATTTTTAAAATGCTACTTTAGTGAGTGACTGCCTTTAACTGATTTTGCTTAATTACTTGTCTTTAACAGTTTGCTTGCTAATAGTAAGGATGGGCAGTTGTCACTCAGCGCTTATTTCATCTTGGATAAAAAGGATGTCACTTATGAATAATTCTTATAAACACAGTTTGTCTACCAACTCAAAGATTGAGCAAATCAGCGTCAATCGCTGCTTCGATGGCGAGCAGCATTATTATCGTCATGAGTCCACCGCGACCAAAACGCCAATGACCTTTAGTATTTATCTGCCAGATGAAGCGCTGGCTGGGCGCCGTTGTCCGGCTGTTTTATATCTCTCGGGTTTGACCTGTAATGCCGATAACGTCACCCATAAAGCGCATTTTCAACAAAAATGCAGCGAGCTTGGCATGATATTTATTGCGCCGGATACTTCTCCTAGAAGTCATGACGCACACGAGGTCGCAAACGATGAGCGTTATTTTGTCGGGCAGGGCGCAAGCTATTATGTCGATGCGACGCAAGCACCGTGGGCAGAACATTTTAATATGCAAAGCTATATCGTTGATGAATTATACGATTTACTGCGCTCAGAGTTTCCGATTGATAGTATCGGCATCACAGGCCACTCGATGGGCGGTCATGGGGCGTTACTATTGGGCTTTAAGTTCCCAAGTAAGTTTGTCAGTGTCTCCGCCTTATCGCCTGTTTGTGCTGCCAGTGAGTCGGCATGGGGGCAGGCCGCTTATACAGAGTACTTCGGCGATGATAAGTCGCTATGGGCGCAAGCTGACGCCTCACAGATGATTATAGAAGTCGGCCAGCAGTATGCCAGTATTTTGGTTGACCAAGGCGCGGCTGATAATTTCTTGGTAGAAGGTCAGCTGCAAACGCCTAAGCTGCAAGCAGCGTGTGAAAAGGCAAACCAGCCATTGACGTTACGCTATCAGGCCGGTCATGATCATAGCTATTATTTTATCCAAACAGTGATTAATGACCACATCGAACACCACTGGCGTATGGCGCAAATGAGATAAGCTTATCAAATAATAGCGCTTTAATAACTGAGCGTATCGTCTGTCATATAACTTGACAGACGGTTACGCTGATTATTTAACCAAGCGCCTTTATTATTATAAAATAGATTGGTACAAAACAGATTGGTGCAAAATTGAGCGTGCTTGCCAATAGGCAAAACTTTTTTAAAGGTAAGTTTTATGATGAATAAGCTAACAGCGCCATCGAAGACAAATCTGGCTAACCGACAGCAGACGGCTCAATTATCGTTGGCGGCCATGCAAGCAGATATGGCTAATATGATGGCAACTTTAAAAAATAAGCAGCGAGTTGGTGTTGTTCAAAAAGAAAATATCAAATCAAAAACTAGCAAAGTAAAGCCAGCTAATACAGATGCTATTCATGCGCTTGATGCCGTGCAATTATCGCGGGTGATAGAGATGGCGTGGGAAGACCGTACGCCGTTTGAAGCGATAGAGCACAGCTACGCTCTAAATGAGACCGCAGTCATTAAGCTGATGCGCCAAGAGTTAAAGCCATCGTCTTTCCGCTTATGGCGTCAGCGCGTTACTAGCCGTGCGACCAAGCATCAAGCAAAGAGTCCTTTTGATGTCGGTCGTGCGTATTGTAAAACCCAATATAAGCCGCGCTAACGCTTTTTTTAAAACGCCTTATTTAAAAGAATCGTCTAAATGTAGTATCTAAATACCAATCCTAGTGATTAAAAACTTTTTTATTAAACGTTTATACCAACCCAAATAGGTAGCTCAACTATGACTAGCCCAGCCAAACCCTATCTTATCGCGCCTTCTATTTTATCAGCTGACTTTGCCAGACTTGGTGAAGAGGTCGAAAAGGTATTGGAGGCGGGCGCTGATATTATCCATTTTGATGTGATGGACAATCACTATGTGCCTAACCTAACCTTTGGTAGCATGATATGTCAGGCGCTGCGTGACCATGGTATCGAGGCGCCGATTGATGTCCATCTTATGGTATCGCCAGTCGATGGCATGATCGAGCAGTTTTTAGAGGCGGGTGCGAGTATTATCACCTTCCACCCAGAAGCCAGTGCTCATATTGACCGCTCTTTGCAGCTGATTAAAGATGGTGGCGCTGAATGCGGTTTGGTATTAAACCCCGCAACGCCACTGCATTATTTAGATTATGTGATGGACAAGGTTGACCAAATCTTACTGATGAGCGTTAACCCTGGATATGGTGGTCAATCGTTTATTGAGGGTACCTTAGATAAAGTTCGCCAAGTCCGTCAACGTATTATTACCAGCGGTCGCGATATTAGACTAGAAGTAGATGGCGGCATCAAAGCCAGCAATATTCGCGCGATTGCCGAAGCAGGCGCTGATATGTTCGTCGCCGGTTCCGCTATTTTTAATCAAGAAGATTATAAATCTGCCATCGACGCTATGCGCGCCGAATTAGCCTTGGCAAATGGTTATTAATCCCCATTTATAACTATTAGTATGAGTGTTAAGGTTATAACGATGGACTCGATAAGCCATATAAAGGTGAAATATGAACACGCAAAAGCCCATTAACTCGTCAGTATCGCCTGAGCCTATAAAAGAAAAACAGTCGCAAGCCCCAAGCTTAGTACCTAAGGGTATCACTATTGGTATGGCGGCTTTTGCCTTGGTGCTTAGCCTCGCTGGTTATGGTTTTCGCCTGCTGATTGGCGATGATGTCGGAGAAGTGCTGCGTCATGCAGCAGTGATAGTGCCAGCCTTTATGATTGGTATTCCGCTATTTTTTTGGCTTGGTTCGCGCGTTTTAAATAAACTCAAAGGTTTGCATATCGCAAGCTGGAATGCTATTAGCTTGGGCTATTTAACCTCTTGTATAGCCATACTTTGGTTAATGGGCACTTATAGCTAATAATTGGCTGATGTTAGCGCTTTAACATGGTTATCTTTTAAAACTTTGTCTTTATAGCATTCATCGATTTCTACTTTTTAATAAGTCGTGCTTTATGATGCGACTGGACACTTGCTAGTATGGCTACTTCCTCTAAGAAAATTACCGATATCATTTTCCCAAAAGAGCTTCCAAACAGTTTGTTTATTTTACTGATTATCGCCTGTTTACTCTTAGGCTTATCCTACCTGCGCCATGGTACCGGACTGCAAGGCTGGCTACATGTCTTTGAAAATTGGCTACTTATGTTGCTCATTATCCCGACCGCCACCGCTACCGTAGCCTTACCGTTTAAATATCGCGACCCGTCGCTCGAGCTCAAGCAAATGTATTATCTGGGGATGTTTGTCGCTTTCTTATTTACCTTAGCGAAATTACGCTATTGGCGTTAATAGCGATTTAGCTCGTTCATAAGCTTGATAAGTAGTATTAAAGAGCATTTATGCAAAAAGACTTACGCGTCAGGCCTTGAATTGTCGGCGCAAAGCGTCCATTGTATAAGTAAGATAGTTTTGCCCGAATATCTGTAAAACTAAGATTTTATAAACGAAGTCAGCGCCTTTTTACAGACATAAAGCGGGATAATAAGGAAAAAATAGATGCCATACGATATTGATAATGAAATAGAAGTAGATAACGATAGTCGCGATCAGTTCGCTGGATTTGCTAAAGAAACCACGCTTGAGTTGGTTGAAGCAGCGGATGGCAAATTGCTGCTACGTGATGCCGAGGAAGAGGAAGCGCCGCTGATGACCATTGATTTTTCTGATAAGCTGAAAGAAATATTAGGCAGCGATACCCAAGCGATTGGTCAGCATATGATTCATGCTGCCATTCAGGTCATTATGCAAAAACAGATGAGCCAGTGGCATGCCCATGTCTATGACAAAGAACCCACTCACTATAGCTAAAGCTAATCAGGCTGATAGCCTCTAAATTTATAGCTTATAAATCTGTAAGAACGAAATATAATAGCTGGTTAAAATAGTGTATGGTTGAAATGGTTGGTGGGTCAAAAACTGGCAATAAAAAAGGGTTTATCATTTGATAAACCCTTTTTTTGTTCAAATAATTTAATGACAAATTATTTGATTTTTGCTTCTTTAAAGATGACGTGCTGGCGTACTTTTGGATCAAACTTTTTAATTTCCATTTTGCCAGGCATAGTGCGCTTGTTTTTGGTAGTGGTGTAGTAATACCCAGTACCAGCGGTTGATACTAATTTAATTTTATCTCTCATGATAGCTTTCCTGTAAATGAGGGGTCTTCAAACGATAGGTACGAGTGCAAAAAGGTTAGTCGCTACAAATGAGGTAGCTAAAAAGCAGCTTGGAAGGTGAAAATTATCGACCAATCAAGCCGCTGATCTTAACTTATACTTTTTGACCTTGTGCGCGTAGATCCGCTAACACTTTGTCGATACCAAGTTTGTCAATGATGCGCATACCTTTGGTAGACACACGTAGACGTACGAAACGATTTTCAGACTCTACCCAAAAACGATGGTTATGAAGGTTTGGTAGAAAGCGACGACGGGTTTTGTTGTTTGCGTGCGAAACATTATTACCCACCATAGGGCGCTTTCCAGTCACTTGGCAAACTCTAGACATGGCGAACTCCTAATCTATGAGGTATGAGGGATTCTCATACCAGTCTGGGCAAGTTGCACGTTTTTGCGGCATGGACACAGCAAGCGGCAGCTTTGCACCAAACAAAACTATATGAAGGTTGAGCTGATATTACTGTCATCTAAAGGCAAATAACAGGCAAACCAATTCAGAAAATTTTAAAGCCGACATTTATACCATAAAAGTAATGACTATTCAAATATTTTTATAATAATTGCGGCTTTAAACGATAGCCATTATACCCTGAATTGAGCGTGCTATGTGATTGATTATTTAATAGTAAATATTCATTTTTTGGTTGTAAGTTATAACAAAAGTCAGTAAAGTTGCGGTTATATATTTAATACAATCTGTTAATACAAATGCTATTATTGTAAGTATGTGTATCTTTACTTAAATGACTGATTGCCATCACGGAGTTTTAAAATGTCCTATAGCTCATTACCACTGACTTCTAAGTTATTTCAGCTCACTTCTTTAACCTGTGCATTAGCATTGGCAGGCTGTGGCGGTGGGGATGGCACAGATGTCATTGCTCCTACACCTGATTTAGGCGTGCAGCCCGGTACGGGTGGTAATAACGGCGGTGGCGACAATAATGGCGGTGGCGAGCAAACACCAGATATTGAGCCTGACTTCTTCATTCAAAAACTTAGCACAGCACCTACTATTATTGAGTTATCTGATGAACAGACAAGCTTTAATGTCACTGTAAAAGCGGTTGAGAAGATATCTGGTGGAGCGATGGTTGGTAAAGCTGTGACTCTAAAGGTAGTGAACTCTGAAAATAACGGTATCACTATCGAAGGTCAGAGTACCCAAACCACTGACAGTGATGGTAATGCGGTATACGCATTGAAGCTCAATCCGCAAGCAGTTGCTGATAAAGATAAACTGATAGCCAATGGCTTTACTCTAGTGGCGACTGCTAACAAAGCAGATGGCACTGCAGTCGCACCGCAGGAACTCAAGGTTTCAGTCAATAAAAAAGGTAGTGGTGATGGCACTCAGGTAATAGTAAGTAAGCTTAGTGTAAAGCCTAGTATCAAGACGAGCTCTGTTTCTAATAGCGTTCTAAATCCTTTTGGTGATACAGGCGTATTTAGTGTCGAACTTAAAGATGAAAAAGGTACTTTAACACCTAATGTAACAGTAGGTTTAGGGATTATACCTTTAGAAGGCGTATCTATTAGTCCTGCTAGCCAAGAGACCGATAGTAAAGGCATTGTAAATTTTAATATAAAAATAGATGAAAACCTATCAGAATCTGCACGGCAAAACCTATTAAAAGGTATTACTTATACTCTTAATGTGCGAGAGAAAAATGGTGCAAGCAAAAGTGTAACTAATAGCTTAAAGGTCGGATTGCCTATTACTGACTATAAAATAAGAGTTGCAGGAAATTCAAATAAACTTAGTGCTTATGGCGATACACAAAATCTTACGATCACGGCTGCTGCTATAAGTGCAGCTGTTTCTACCAAAATCGAAGGCGCTAAAGTTGCTTTCAAGCTGAATAATGCTCCTAAAGGTGTAAGCTTATCAAGTAATCAGTTAACTCTAGATAATAGCGGTCAAGCTATTGTGACTTTGTCTATAGAGCCAGGATTAAGCGATGCTGAGCGAAAAGCACTTGCTGAAAACGGCATTAGCTATACTGCCACTCTGTCAGAACCTAACCATTCTGTAACAGCACAAACGTTTGAAAGCTCAGTTGAAATACCACTCGCAAAGAACATCGTGAGTTTTGAAGGAAGCGATAAGAAACAAATCTCAAGCTCAGGTGGCAGTGCAGTTATTAGCTTTAGGGTAAATAACCAAAATGGTGGAGCCGTAGCCAATCAATTAGTTACAGCGGCTCTACCAACTGAGTTGACAAGTAAAGGCTTACTAACTATTGATGGTAGTACTGAACAGACTACGAATGACAAAGGCGTTGTAAGTTATACAGTACGTGTTCCTGCAGGCTTAAATGAAGCACAGAAAGCAGTATTAGAAAAAGCCAGTAATTTTGCATTAGCTGTTAAAGCAGTTGAAGCCTCTGGTGCTAGTAGTGTAGCGAGTAGTAGCTCAATTGCTATTGGTTCAGAGATCGGTCAAAGTGATATTACGTTAACTGCTCAAAGTATTCCTGCTACAGTGAATATTTTAGAAAGTCAATTTAAATTGCAAGTTGCCGCCAAACGTAAAGATGGTAGCGCTGCTGATGGCAGAACGGTAAAACTGGTTCTAAATGAAGGTTCGAGTAACGGTGTTACTATTCAAGGTAATCAGCGAACTACTGATGGAAGTGGTATAGCAGAATTTAATATTGGTATTAGCCAAAGTCTAACCCAAGCTCAACGTGACCAACTTATTAAGACAGGCATTGGTTATACTGCTATCGTAACTGATCAAGATGGTACACAGTCTAAAATTACTCAAAACATTAAGGTGGAGCAACCGTTAAGCGCTATTCAATTTGCATCTATTGAAACCCCAACTATCAGCGAGCTTGGTGGTAAAGGTACTATTGGTGTCAAGCTATCAACCAAAGATAAACAATCACCTGTCGCAGGACAAGCAGTTGCTATTCAGTTGGGTAAAGTAGCGCTAGACTATGGAGTTACCATCGATGCAGAATCGGCAGTAACTGATTTTAATGGTGAGACAACCTTTATAGTTAGTATCCCCAACACCTTAACAGCAGAAGAGCGGACTAAGCTTAAGCTTACTGGTATTAACTATCAGTTGTCATATGTAGAGAAAGGCATTACCTACTCTGAAATCAACACAGTTAATATCACAACTCCTAAAGTTGACTTAAGTATTCTTAATGCAACTAACAACATTGATAATAAAGCTGGCTACATTCTTAACAATGTAGGTAGTAATATTACGATACAAGCCCAGCTTAACAACCAGTCAACTGATGAACAAATAACTAGCCAACCAGTCAAATTAATATTTGAAAACAAATCACTAGCAAGTCTTTTGATAGTGAATGAGCAAAATGGTTCGTCAAATATCATTGCTACTACAGATGAAAATGGCTTAGTTAACTTTAACGTTGTGGTCCCTGGCAATTTAACCGATGTGCAAAAAGAAATGCTTAGCAAGGAAGTATTAACCGCCACCTTGACAGAGACGCTAACAGGCAATCAGCAACAAGTTAAAATCAAAGTACAATCTATGGCTGCTGCGATCTCTTTGATTGCTAAACAGACAAACCCACTGAATCTAAATGGTGGAGAAACTCAAATTGAGGTGACTGTTGCAGACAAATCAGTAGAGCCAAAAGTTGTTGCAGGCCAAAAAGTATTCTTAGCGCTGCCAGCAGCTATTGCCAGCCAGGGCGTCACATTAGTATCAGGTAGTAGTCAAACTACTGATAATTCGGGTAAAGCTGTCTTTACTGTCGCTGTACCTAACAACTTAACTGACGCACAGAAAGCAGAGATTGCAAAAAATGCCAATAGCTTTTCTATTGGATTATCAGCAGCTGATGCTAATGGTAATATAGTAACCCAAGCCAGTTCTGTGGCTACAGTTACGCCAGATCCAAATGGTACTAAGGAAAGCATTAGTATTGGGGCAAATAAAGTTGTCAATACCAAAGGTGATACATTCAAGGTATTCGTTCGCTTAGAAAATAAAGATGGTGCTATTGCCAATCGTGCTGTTCGTTTAAATGTAGACGATCCTATAAAAACTGGGGTTAGCATTTCTAATGGTACCGTTAATACTAATAGCGATGGCGTAGCAACTTTCGATCTTAGACTTGAAGCCGGTGCGAATGTCAACCAAGCTATATTAAAAGCAGGTATTCGCTTGACAGCAACTACGACTACTGCAGAAAACGTCAAGTTAGTACAAAACTATATCGTTGCTGTAGATAACGCAACAATCGATAGTTATCAGCTAATAGCATCTTCTGATAAATCTACATTAAATACTGGTGGTGACCAAACAAATGCTACTTTCCGTGTGACTGATAGTAATGGTGGTATTCTAGCAGGAGTACCTGTCCAGTTTAGTATTGAAAATCTAGAAGCAAGCGGCGCAGCTTTAACGACACCAAGCATGTTAACCACTGATGCTAATGGTCAGATCGATGTCGGCGTCATCCTAGCAGCCAACTCTATCAATTCGCGTCTAAATCATAGTGTAGTGATTAATGCGAAAATCGTCACGCCACAGTACGATGCAGATGGTAAAGTTAGTATGCAAGTACGTGAAGAAAAGTCTCTCAGCTTGTCAGCGGTAGGGACTGAAATTACTCTTACTGCTTCAGAGACTAAGTTAAAAGATAGAGGACTAACTACTATTAGTACCATGTTAGTGGATGGTGCTGGACGTGCTATTGCTAATGCTGGTATGGAGTTGGTAGGTGAAAACGGTAATATTATCGCTACTACTGCTACGGCGATTACCGATGCGGATGGTAAAGCGAGCTTTGATGTTAGTGAGGATACCTTATCCTTTGATAGTAATGGTAATTTACGTGTGTATGCTCGTGCTTTCGGTGAAAATAAGATAAATAATCAACGTAGCTTAAACAGTATTGATTTAGTTAAAGTCTCACAAGCAGGTATAAGCTTTATTGACGTTAAAAACGTTTACGATGTAAATACTCCACAAACCATAAATATCCAAATACGTCGTGATACAGCTGCTCAAGCAGAGGAATTAATCGATAAGCAAGTTGAAGTGCAAACGACTATTGGTACGTTTGCTGATAGCAACGATGTAATCGTCACAAAACCCATTACTGCTGCTAATATAAACGGCAATATCGTTACGATACCTGTTACCTTAACGTCAGAACTTGCTGGTATTACCGCACTACAGGTGACTGTATTGGGTGAAACACTACCAAACGGTGAGCCGCGCTATCGTGCGACAGTTGATGCACGTTTCCGTGCTACGACACCTGCTAAAATGCTATTCCAAGCGGTGAAGTCTGTTATTACTCCAGGCAGTAGTACTGAAATTGTGGCCACGGTAAAAGATAAAAACGATGTCCCAGTCGAAGGTCAAACCGTCGTCTTTAGTCGTGCTTCAGACTCTTCAGCAGGTCGTTTGTCGGCTGCGACAGCAGTGACAAATAGCAGAGGTGAGGCACGTGTTGTCTACCAAGCCAATGCTAGCTCACCTATCGGTGGTGTGATTATTAATGCGCGCTTACTGCAAGATAACGGTAATATTGGTAGTAAAACCACTAATATCACTGTATCGAAAGAGGCTGTATATACTACTTTAGCATTCTCTAACAAGTTATCTTCTGATGATATTTACTATACTGTACGTGGTTCGATATCTGTTATGGATGGCTCAGGTCGTGCTGTAGCGAATCAAGAAGTTTCAATAAAGTCTTATGCAACGGAATATGCTCAAGGTGTATATTGTTTACTAGATAGTACAACTACTTATCAAGCTGCTGATATTGATGAGCTTGATGAGTTTGGTAACGTGATAAAGACCACCACACCAGAACCGAAAGTATTCTCTGAAAAAACACCAGTGCCGTTAAAGTCTGACTGGTATCCTACTGAAGATGCTAATTACAACTACACGCTAGATCAAGATTCTGATCCTATATTAAACGAAGATAAGAACTCAAGTGGTAAGCTTGAAGCTATTAATCCAGTGACTATTCTTGGTAACAAGGTTTCAGAGGATGGCTATTCATTTATCACAGATGATGAAGGTCGCGCTGACTTTGAGATTCGATACCCGTTGCGTTATTCAAACTGGGTTAAGGTACGCTTTGATGCCTCCACCTTTGTAAATGGTAGTGAAAATACTCAGAGTATCAACTATCAATTACCAACCTCAGTGGATGACTTAATAATAAATGATACAACCTTGATAACTCCTTGGATTGGTAATGCAAGTCCGTTTGGTACTGGTGGTGCTACATGTACAAACAGCCTAAGCGTTACAATCAACGAGAATACGCCACGTACTAGAGTTACTTTATCACCATATTCACCAAACTATAGCGTAACTATTGACGGTCAGGGAACGTCCAATGCTCCGAGTGCTGGCTTTAATACCTATATCATAGACTTTAACAAAGCGTATGAACTTGGTTCAACTGTTACTGTAAATAATAATGGTTTCGGTTTCTCTAAAGTTATTAAAGTTGAATAATGGTTTATAACCCTTATTCAGAAGATTAGCATTTTATAAACCCCCAACCCCGCGTTGGGGGTTTTTGTATTCATAATCTCAATAATTAAATACAAGCAACTCAATCAGCAAAGTTCTGCAAAAGCGATTAGAATAGTCGGTTTCCTATGCTGCTATACATATTCAAAGTAAGCAGCACGTTTCATTTTTAATTGGGCGCATTATGTCAGACAATACCACGACTGCTACAGCAAGCATAAAGTCGAGCAAAAATTCTCAAAATGTACTATCTAGCGATGCTATTGATACCGCGACGCTATTGATTAAATGCCGCGATCAAGCAGGTATCGTACAAGCCGTATCTGAGTTTATTCATCGTTATGGCGGCAATATTATCACGCTCGATCAGTATTCAACCGCTCACGAAGGTGGTCAATATTTTATGCGTTTGGAGTTTGCGTTAGCAGGCTTGAGCGAGATTATAGATAACTTTGAAGCCAGCTTTGGGCATACGGTGGCTAAGCGCCATAATATGGCGTGGCGCTTACATAATAATGCGATTAAAACCAAGGTTGGTATTTTAGTATCAAAGTTCGATCATGCGCTATTAGATTTACTGTGGCGGCATCAGCGCGGATTATTGGATTGCGAGATTACGTCTGTCGTTAGTAACCATGAGGACTTGCGCCAAGCGGTAGAAAACTTTGGCATCACTTTCCATCATGTGCCAGTCACCAAGGATAACAAGGCTGAAGCGGAAGAGCAGATTCATATGTTGATGGCAGGCAATGATTTGTTGGTATTAGCGCGTTATATGCAGATTTTATCATCTGATTTTGTCAAGCGTTGGCCAATGCAAGTCATCAATATTCACCATTCTTTTTTGCCCGCGTTTGTCGGTGCTGATCCTTATCGTCAGGCTTATGAAAAAGGCGTCAAGCTTATCGGCGCGACTGCGCATTATGTGACTGCCGAGCTAGATCAAGGGCCTATCATTGAGCAAGACGTCCATCGTGTCACTCACCGTCAAGGAGTGGCAGAATTACGTGCTATTGGCCGTGATATCGAGCGTAATGTCTTAGCGCGCGCAGTAAATTGGCATGTACAAAACCGCGTGATTGTGGCAGGTAATAAGACCGTGGTTTTTAATTAGCTTTTTTAAAATGGCGTTAAACCAAAATAAGAGCGTAAAAAAGGCCGCCAGTATTAAATACCCATACTGGCGGCCTTTTTTAATCACATTACCACTATTACAGCACTGGGTTTATAACAGCATCTCTAACACAAACTTGCTACCGACAAAGCCAATTGCTAATAGGATAAACGCATAAATGGTCATGTTGGCAGCGCGTTTGCCACGCCATCCTGCGCGCCAATTACCCAATAATAATGCGCCAAATAACAGCCAAGATAGCACGCTAAAGACCGTTTTATGAGCAAGGTGCTGCGCCATCAGGTCTTCTACATAAACAAAACCAATGCCTAGCGCGATACTCAATAAGACAAAACCGACCAATAGCATATCGAACAATAGACTTTCCATACTCTGCAAGGACGGCAGTTTATTGACCCAAAAGCGATGAATCGACTGGTGTTTCAGCTCGCGTATTTGTAAGCGCAAGAATAATGCCTGCACCGCTGCCATCAGCAGCACACAATAAGCAGCAAGTGATAGTAAGATATGCGCCTCTAACCCGACGCTGATGTCTGTAATCGGACGATAGGGCGCGCGGCCGATATAACCGACAATCATCCCGATTAATGCCGTCGGTGCTGCTAAAATACCGAGGCTGACGATAGGGCGGTATAAGCTAAAAATAACGTAGAAAAATAAGAAAAATAAACTGATCAGGCTAATGGTATTAAACAAGTTGAAATTTAGCCCATAAAGCGTGACCACATGCGGATAGAGTAGCGCCGCATGTGCGAGCATGCCGACGACCAATAAACCTAAGCTTACGCCCTTGTGGATAGGTTTATCTTGAATCAGCGCCCAACCGATGTAGATGCTGACCAAAATATAAACCATGCCAGCCAGTAAAAATGCAAGTTGCAAGATAAAGAACCTCATCTCATGATGAGCGCGAAAACGCCGCTCAATTGAATGCTAAAATGGTATTATCAGAATGATTAGAATAATCCTCCAATTTATCATAAAATGGCAAGCAATTGAGCGCCATCTTACGGATTGATTATAGCGCTTGTAGCACAGCAGCGCTTATTAGAAAAATGCCATTTGCAAAACGACTATAAGCTTTATGGTCTCTTAATGCTATAGTGTTGATAATATGCTACTTTTTATCATTGTCTTTATATAATACTGCTTAATCGTTTGTAGCATCGCCAAATCATATAAATCAGCAAGCAACGCTGAACCAAATTTGACGACGTATTGTTGTCATAGTGTTTTTACCAAGAATTGCTTTTATCAAAGATTGTTTTCACTAAGAATTATTTTAATTGAGAGTTATTTATGTTTGATACCTTAACCGAACGCTTATCATCAAGCCTGCGTAATATCGCCGGTACTGGGCAGTTGACCGAAGATAATATCAAAGACACGCTGCGCGAAGTGCGCATGGCGCTGTTAGAAGCCGACGTTGCGCTACCGGTAACGCGTGATTTTGTCAAACGTGTCAAAGAGCAGGCGCTTGGCGCAGAAGTGCTCAAAGAGTTGGCGCCAGGACAAGCCTTTGTCAAAATCGTCCATGACGAGCTGACTGAAATGATGGGTAGTGCCAATCAGCAGCTTGAGATGACGGGTAAACCGCCGGTTGTTTATCTGCTAGCAGGCTTGCAAGGGGCGGGTAAAACCACCACCGCTGGTAAATTGGCGAAGTTTTTGCAAGAGCGACATAAGAAAAAGGTGATGCTGGTTTCTGCCGACGTCTACCGTCCAGCAGCTATTAAACAGCTTGAGCAAGTAGCAGGACAAGTCAATGCCAAGTTCGTCAATTCAACGGTTGATGAAAATCCGATTGATATCGCCCGTCGCGCTATCGAAGAAGCTAAAATCCAATATCAAGATATTTTGATTATTGATACGGCTGGTCGTCTGGCTATCGATGAGACCATGATGGCTGAAATCAAGGCGTTGACTGCGACGGTCAATCCATCTGAAACCTTGTTTGTCGTCGATGCGATGACCGGGCAAGATGCCGCCAATACCGCCAAAGCCTTTAACGATGCGCTGCCATTGACGGGTGTTATCTTAACCAAGACCGACGGTGATGCTCGCGGCGGTGCAGCATTGTCTGTGCGCGCGATTACTGGTAAACCGATTAAGTTTTTAGGTCGCGGTGAAAAACTCGACGCGCTCGAACTATTTCATCCTGAGCGTATCGCTCAGCGTATCCTTGGTATGGGTGACGTTCTAAGTTTAGTTGAAGAAGTCGAGCAAAAAATCGACCGTGATAAAGCGGAAAAAATGGCGAAAAAGATGCAAAAGGGCGGCGACTTCGACCTTGAGGATTTATTGACCCAGTTTCAGCAAATGAAAAGCATGGGCGGCATGGCAGGTTTTTTAGATAAAATGCCGGGTATGGGCGGCTCTGATATGCAAAAAGCCGTGCAAGACGCTAAGCCTGAAGAAAAAGTACGTGAAATGGAAGCCTTGATTAATTCAATGACGCCGTTTGAGCGTAAGAATCCCGATAAGATTAACCCAAGCCGCAAGCGCCGTATTGCCGCAGGTTCAGGACGTGAGATTCAAGACGTCAACCGTTTGCTCAAGCAGCACAAGCAAATGGCAAAAATGATGAAAATGATTTCTAAGCCTGAAGGTATCAGTAAAATGATGAAGTCGATGCAAGGCTTGATGGGCGGCGGCGGTGCTGGTGGCGGCGGTCCGTTATTTGGCGGCGGTCAGCAAGGCGGTGCCAAAGATGTAAATCCCGCGCAGATGGCAAAACAGATGGGACTGGACCCAAACAATATGCCGAGCACCGAAGAGATGCAAAAACAGATGCAAGAGCTACAAAACCAAGCGCCAAAGAAGTTTAAAACGCGCTTTTAATGAATAGACGCTCAGATTGATATAGTATTTACTTTTTAACAAATTCCCCAAGGCTGAAATAGTTTTGGGGTTTTTTATGTCTGGTGTATTTGCATAAATATTGATGGATGACATAGGAAAATTTAGAAATTAATAAAATTCTTTTATCCTAAATGCTATGATAGGCGCTGATTGATGAGCGCATGTTTTGTGGTATTAAGAAAATAAGCCGAGGTAATGATGTTTTTAGCAATGGATACCGTATTTGAGCAGTGTTCGATCGCGATTTTAGATGCCAATGGTCAGGTGCTATCGAGTCATACCGAACAAGGCAAACGTGAGCAAACTCAGCACATTTTGCCAATGATAGATGCGGCTTTATCTGAAGCTAAGCTCAATCTGGCGCAGATAAAAGCATTGGTATTCAACCGTGGCCCCGGTGCTTTTAGCGGTATCAGAATCAATACAGCGGTGGTGCAAGCCTTATCTGTCGCCCACGATATTCCTTGCGTGGGGGTTTCTAGCTTACAAGCCATTGCCCAGTGTGCGTATCAAAGGTATGGTTTGACGCAAGTTTATAGCGCGCTTGATGCGCGTATGCAGCAAGTATATTTTGGGCAATATGCACTAATAGACCATATTATGCAGCCCGTCGTGCAAGAAAGTGGCGAAGATACCGAGCGCTTACTTGATTATGGCAGCCAAACCGCTGCCAATCTTCCTGTCGTCGGTAATGGTGCGCCGCTATTAAAAGCACATGATGGACAGGTATGCCATGAAGAGGTCTGGCCAGATGCGGTCGTGATTGGACAATTGGGTATCGCTCAATTCATACAGACAGGCGGTAGCGATGCTGCTAATGCCTTACCAAAGTACTTGCGCAATCAAGCATGGAAAACGCTAAAAGAGCAAGGTAAGGCATAGTTCTTACATGATGATTTGCAAGCAATGTACTTTGTACTTCTACGTATAAACGATTATAAAAGCAACAACAATATAGAATAGCGGCTAGCGCTGTTTTTTTAGGGAAGCAACTGTGGATATACTGTTATTAATCCAAGCGGTCATCATGGGTATCGTTGAGGGTATCACTGAGTTTTTACCCATCTCTAGTACAGGGTATTTGATTTTATCAGCCGATTTGATGCGCTTTTGGACCAAGGAAAAAGTTGATTTGTTTGTGGTGGTAGTCCAGCTTGGTGCTATCTTAGCGGTCATTTATGATTATTGGGGCAGGCTGTGGCAAGCGCTCATGGGGTTACTCACCGGTAAAGCAGAAGGCATGAGTAACCCAAGGCAGCTTGGGCTTAGCTTAATTGTGGCGACCGTTCCGGTAATGATTGTAGGTTTTACCTTTGCAGACGAGATTAAGGCATATTTGTTTAACCCTATCGTGGTAGCGATTATGCTGATTGTCGGTGGCTTGCTGATATTTTATGTCGAAAATCGACCTAAAACGATTATTGCCCAAGAAGCAGAAGACGTCAGTCTAAAAACTGCGTTAATGATTGGTTTGATGCAGTGTTTGGCTTTGATACCCGGAACCTCACGCTCAGGGGCCACTATTATCGGCGCCCTCTGGCTTGGCGTGTCGCGTAAGGCGTCTGCGGAATTTTCTTTCTTTTTAGGCATACCTGTCATTGTTGGCGCAGCATTGTTGGATTTATTAAAGCACCATGACGTGTTGACCAGTAGCGAAGACTGGCTGGTATTGGGTATCGGCACCGTGGTGTCATTTGTCGTCGCTTTACTTTGTATCCGCTTATTGGTCGCTTGGGTTAGCCGTCGTGACTTTAAAATCTTTGCTTGGCTACGTATTGTTACGGGCGTATTAGTACTGATTGCCGCTTGGGGTTTTGGCTATCAGATGGCAGGCTAATTTTTAAAGATGTGGCGTTATCATTTTCAACTGGGTTAACGGTAACGTTTTAAACCGTAAAACATTAAGAGGGAGGGCAATCATGAGCAGTTTGCAACAAACATCAAGCGACTTTATGCATTGCCAGCTTTTTTATGTCAATGAAGCCCAACAAGCGCAAATAGCCAGCCTGCAAGCGCTGGTAGTCAAACATCAATTGCCTATTATTCTAAACATTGAGTTATTTAGCGAAAAGCTCAATCAAAAACGTCGTCAGCAATTAAGTCAGTATTCTATCCAGCCTATCTTAGTATTAGATGAAAAAAATAAACTGTCATGGTTAAGCGATGGGCTGAGCGTGGCGCCCGAATGGGAAAAGCTACAACGACGAGTGGTGAGTGCCGGGCGTAAGTCTGAGTTACTGCTACAAGCGGCTAAAATTACCGCGGATAGGACGGTCATTGATGCGACGGCAGGCTTTGGGCATGACAGCCTGATATTAGCCAGTACTGGCGCTCAAGTCATTATGCTTGAACATCAGCCCTTGATAGCGCTGCTTTTGCTAGCTGAACAGCAGCGGATGAGTACGCTACCAAATTGGCAAAAGCTGATGCGCCGACTACAGATTATCAATACCGATGCGCTGAGTTATTTTGAAAGTATTGATTTTACAGATTCTAGTAATGGTTTGACCGCTAATAGCCATCAGACTATTGATGTGGTATATCTTGATCCTATGTTTCCAGAGGATAGCTATCAAGATAGCAAAACGGGTAAAGGCGCGAAAGTGGGCAAGCATATGCAAGCCTTGCACCAATTGGCACGTCCACCAACGCTAGAAGAAGAGTCACAATTGCTCCAAAGTGCACAAGCAATCGTCAGTCAAAATGCAAGCCAAGGCCGCGTCGTCGTTAAACGCCCGCAGCTCGCACCATTACTTGCGCATCAACAACCAAGCGAAAGCTGGCATAATGAAGCGATACGTTTTGATGGGTATTTCGTTTAAAAAACCTTTCGTTACCATGCATGGAGTCAGTTTAAACTTTTAGAGTTAGTGAATTTAGGAGCAAGGAATGTCGACACTAATTATTTGGGTAATGGGAGCGGCGCTATTACTGATAAATATTATGCTGCGTACGAGAATTTTAAGATTGGAAGCGCGCTTAAAAGAATTGAGTCGCCCTGAAGATTACTTGAGGTTCTTGCGGCAGCAAGCCGTACAAAAAGAAAAGGTCCCTGCCATTAAAGCCTTACGCAAGCAATATCCTGAGTTGTCGCTCATTGAAGCCAACAACTTATGGCAACAAATTCAGTAGTTCACTCATTCGTTCACCCGAGTCCATCGCCTGCAAAAAAGTATATAAAATTTCTATAGATGATAATAAAACGCCATGACATTTAACGACAAATTACAAGCCTACTTACAACTAACGCGCTTTGATAAACCTGTAGGTATCGAGCTGTTACTCTGGCCAACGCTTTGGGGGGTAATGCTGGCGGCGATGGGTCAAGCGCAGCAGCAAGGCATGGTAGCAGGTCTGCCAAGTTTTAAAGTCTTTGTTATTTTTGCGCTCGGTGCGATTTTTATGCGCGCGGCAGGCTGTGCGATTAATGATTTTGCTGATCGCAAGGTCGACGGTCATGTCAGCCGTACCAAAGGTCGTCCATTGGCAGATGGACGCTTGTCTGCTAAAGAAGCCATTGCTGCTTTTTTAGTATTGGTATTGCTTAGTGCCAGTTTGCTATTATTTTTGCCTATTGTCGTTTTATACTGGTCCCTTGGCGCCGTTATATTGGCGTTTATTTATCCATTTATGAAGCGTTTTACCCATTTGCCGCAAGTGTTTTTAGCTGCCGCTTTTGGTTGGGCAATACCGATGGCCTATGTCGCGATACAAGGCGCGCCTGATATCTGGTGCTGGTTATTGTTTATCGCTTATATGTGCTGGACCGTGGCTTATGATACCCAGTACGCGATGGCGGATCGTGAGGATGATTTAAAAATTGGCGTCAAATCAACGGCGATATTATTTGGCCGCTACGATGTGATTATTATCTCGCTGCTGCAAACCGTCTTTTTAGTTATTATGGGTGCGGTCATGTGGCATTACTTTGCGCCAACCAGTGTGGGCGTGTTACCAGTATTTGGCTTGGCGCTCGTGGCGATGATGTTTGCCAAGCAGAACAGCGCTTGTGCCAGCCGTCAAGCACTGGCCTGTTTTCAGGCGTTTTTGGCCAATATATGGGTAGGGCGTTACGTCTTTGCTCTTATCGCAATCGCGTGTTTATGGACAACTTTTAATGGATAACTTTAAGAAACTCTCAAAGTCAAAAGCTAGAAAGGTATCTGATGTTAAGGCGCCAGTTATCGATTATCAGGCAAAGCTAGCTGAACATGGCTTAACACGCGCACAAGTCATCGAAACTGAGCGCAAATTGGCGAAATTTGCCAATACCATGGATTCGCTCGTACGTATTCCCTTTACCAAACAAGGCATGGGGGCTGATGCGGCGCTATCGACCATTCCGCTGGCGGGAGATTTGGCAGGACTGGCGTTGACCAGCTATGCTTTTATATTAGGTCGGCAGTTGGGCGTACCTGAGCATAAAATGACCCCAGCGGTTAGATTGGCGCTGATTGATATGGTGGTTGGTATTGTACCGGGTATAGGTACGGTGCTCGATATTTTTATTCGGCCCAGTCGTAAGACATTGAGCATCGTGCACGAGCATCTACACGATGAATATGGCATTACCGAAACCATGCATATGGATCGGCCGTTTTTGCATCAATCATTAGAAGATAGGCAGCAGAAAAGCCGCTTTGCGTTCTTTTGGCGTAATCCTATCGTTGCTTGGTTATATCTGCATATCCCTGACCTATTAGGATTAATCGTTATTGTGGTTATCGGCTGGGGCTTATGGGCGATGATAAGCTGGCTGGTCGGTCTGTTTAGCAAGACCACTGGTTTTGGTTAAAGTGAAAAAACAACAAAAAGGCAGCAAGTATTATCAATATTTGCCGCCTTTTTTCTTGCTTAAATTATCAACTATAAAAGATTTCAAGCAAAATTTTTATTTAAAAAACTACTCGGTGATAACTTCGGCATCTACGCTAATGGCGTCAAAGCTCGTCATTTTATTATTTTGAATAAGGTCGATGCTGCTACCACCGCCATGACTGACCAGCTGCATACTGCCATCGCTTGAGCGGTAAGTGGGATTGTTGCCTTGTCCCTCTGGGGCGCTTAAAGTGATTTTTGGTTTATTGGGCAGGTTGACGATAGCGTTAAGTACGCCTTTTTCTGAGGTCTCAAAGATGACAAACAACGTCTCACCGCTGGCGCTGCGATAATTGACATCAGTGATTTGCGCGCCTTTGATGGCTTGTTCTGGATTGGGCATTATCGCAGCACTATTTGTTGAAGTATCCGCTGCGCTAAGCTCGTTTTCTGATTCATTTAAGCTTGTATCCTGTTCTAAAGTATCAGCTGGCTTAGCAGTATTTTCATCAGCAATTTTAGGCGCATTAATATTAGAGCTTACGGGTGTCGTTTGGGTGATTGTGTCAGCAGCAGTTTCTTCGGCGGTTTCAGGTTCTGGCGTCTTTTGGCAAGCACTTAGTAGGGATAGGCTTAATAGAGTGATAGAAATCGCTTTAAAGTATGGTTTTGATTTCACTAAGGTAAAAATATCGGTTTTCATAATAGACAGCTATCCATTGATTAAGGTATGGGCTAGTTTTTACTTTAATTTTAATAAATCGTTACTGGTTGCGCTTTCTTGGTAGACATCATCTAAATAGCGACGACTGGCAAGCAACTTATCAACGACGCCACTTTGGCTTTGGATGTTTAGCTTTTGTGCAAAGTCCAAAATAGAATGCAACTGCTCTAATACCATACTATAACTGGTAACAGATTTATCACGGTCAATAATGACAGTAGTGGCATAATGCGGGTCGAGGCTGAGGTAATCATGAATCAACTCGGGTATGCGTATCTCTATAAGTTTATTAAGAGTAAACAGCTGTGATTCGGTAATTTGCGTATGGTGCATGCGCTCATACTGTTGTCCAATATCGTCCATAATGGCACGAAATGCCTCAGGAACTTGTTCAGCGTACAGGTATTTGATAAACGGATGCTGCGCGGTAAACTTAACAACAGTCAGACCATCTGTTTTGTCGTTCTGCTGCACTTTTTGCTCGCTTTCAGACAAGGCGCTACTTGCGGACGCTAAATATTGCTTATGCCTATGGATTGAGTCAATTTGCAGCCGACGAGATTTCTCTTTTATGATAAAAAAGATGGGTACAATAATGATAAGGCTGAGTAAAATAAGTAGCGTAAAAAAAGACATATCAATACTCTGTCATAAAAAGCTATAAATATAAAAAAGCGTGCATTTTTCTGTGCATATTTGTGTATCACAACATAACATACTTGTGCTATTTTACCCCAAGGTAAAACACTAGTTGGCAAGCGTTGCGATAAAACAATTAATAATGGATAAGCAGTTAAGGACAATAATGGATAATGACACAATTACAAAAAGTCAGCTAGCGGCATATAAGCCGACGACCGCTTATGTAGGTACTTCTTGGGCGGTGATGCTGGTAGGCGTCTTGGCGTATTTGATGGGCTTATGGAATGCACAAAGTATGCTACTGAATGAAAAGGGTTATTACTTTGCTATTTTAGCATTGGGATTGTATTCAGCAATCAGCCTACAAAAAACCCTGCGTGACCGTGCAGAAGGTATTCCAACCACCAATCTATATTATCTAATAAGCTGGGCGGCGTTGGCGGTTTCCATTGCACTTATTGCTATTGGGCTGATGAATGCCAGTGGTTTAAGCTTGAGTGAAAAAGGATTTTATATGATGGCGTTTACCATGAGCTTATTTGCTGCTGTCACGATTCAAAAGAACACCCGAGATGAAGCGCAAATCCGTGCATTAATTTCACCGAATAGTCTTAGCGATGATAATATCGCCAGAATATCGAATCAAAAGACAGATTCAGGAAAGTCACTATTTGGTTCTGTTAAATCAAGAATAGATAGTCGTGATCAGAACGATAGTGAATAATATTTTACTATATTCATAAAAGTTAGTTGAATAGCCTATTTTAAGCTATATAAAATAAATGATTAAAATAATAAATTAGCCCGCTTTATGCAATCGCGCCCGATTGGGTGATAATCGCGCTAAGGTAACGGCAGATAAAGGCGCAAAGCAGCCTAACATCATATCTGCTAATGCTTCGGCGCATATCGGTGCTAGTGCATAACCCTTTGCCCCCATCGCGGAGAGCGTCCAAATGCGGCGGCTTTGTACAAGTCCTCCGACCAAGGGATGATAGTCAATCGTTTGCGTGCGCACACCAGCGCGTGCTTGCCATGCGCTAGTATCGTCTGGCAATACATTGCTTAATTCAGGAATATCCTCAAGCAATTTGTCATAATTCTGCTGATTTTCTTCACCACGGATATCAATGCTGGCGTCAGCATCTACAAAGCTGGCACCCAGTAAAAACTGAGGCTTACCTTCGCGAATGTTATTTATCTTAGCATCACCATTTTGTCCGATAAAGGGCGCGCAATAACCACTATATTTAAGCGGTAATTTAGGCAGACCAGCTACCTGCTCGTCAGTGGGCATAAACCAAGATAATTGCCCGCGAATAGTACGGCACTCAACGATACGTTTGTCTAGTTGATGGCTCTCATAGGCGGCGCAAATCACGACATGGTCAGCGCAGATAGTGACAGAACTTTGACCATCAATACCGCTTTCTTTCTCACCAATCACCGTCACTTTATTGGCAGCTTCTTTGATATCAGTAACGCTAAGCTGCTGATAATTGATATTTGAGTGCTTAAGAATAAGCGTTTTTAGCGCTTGTGGATTGACCAATCCAGATTTTGGTAAATATAAATTGTCCGCTAAGTCTTTAGTTTTTAAGCCGCTTAATTGCCGCGCTTCTGCAGTCGTAATTGTGGTTGCCATTTCATTGGGATAATCGGCAATTTGCACAGGGCCGATATTGGTTTTGATTAGCAAGTCTAACGCGCCTGTTTGCTCAAGTATCGGTGACGTTTGCTGCAGAGCTGCTTGCCGATTAAAATAACGATACAGCCTGCCGCTATAGAGATAACCGATAGAGTGCAAGTGCTCATAGACATGGTGAATGGGCGTCATATTTGGTGCGAGTAGGGCGCGCGGATTGCCAGAGGCGCCAGCAAGCGGCGCGACTTTATCTACTATCGACACAGCCACACCGCGGTTGGCCAGCGTCCAAGCCGTAAGTAGTCCCGCAACGCCTGCACCAATAACCACTGTATGATTAGGAGTATGGTCATGAGGGTGTGGCAAAACGCAAATATTGTTATCGTCATTTAGTGCTAAAGAATCAGGTAAGAACTCAGCATTGTCCACCATCGCTGCCGTTAACATTTCACGCTTGCGCCCAAAACCTTTTACCTTTTTAATGCTAAAACCATGCGCTTGCAAGCCACGTTTGACAATACCAGCACAGCTATAAGTAGCGGCCGTGGTGCCAGTACGAGATAAGCGCTGCATCTGGGTAAATATCGACTCCGCCCACAAGCTCTCATTACAAGAAGGCGCGAAACCATCTAAAAACCAAGCATCAACGTAAGGACGATTGATAGCAGTCTCAGTATTTAAAGTAGCTAAGCTCTCAAAACTAGCCAGACTTGCCAAACTATCGCCCGCATCGCCTAACCAAATATCAAGCGTGATATTATCGTCAATAAAGTTTAGTCGATGACAGCCCGCAATCAGCGGTGGGTAGTTGGCTAAAAGCTCTTTAATCAATTCGGCAAGTTCAGGGGCGCGTTGTGCCCATAAAGCGAGTATCTGCGTTAAGTCGTTAAGCGGTATGGGGTATTTTTCAGTGGTGATAAAGTGTAAGCGCGCGCTTGTTAACTGCGGCTGCTGAGCACGAAGCTGTCGCCAAAGCTGCCATGTCGCCAAAAAATTCAAGCCCGTACCAAAGCCCAATTCAGCAACAGTAAAGCATTGCTTGTCGGTAAGGTTTGCTAGGCGCTCGGGTAATTGATTATGGGCTAAAAATACATGGCGAGATTCTGCCAAGCCATCAGCGTGCGAGAAATACACATCGCCAAACTCCCCTGATACTGGCACCTGATTGCCAGCATCATCGGTTTGCCATGCAATCTTAGCAGGGGTAATCACGTTTGGCGGTGCGGGTTTTTTAGGGGGTTTAGTGGCTTTATAAGGTTTATGCGCGGCGGAAGAGGTAGGCTTAGATATAGCCGGTTTAGACTTAGGTTTAGACACAAATTTGGACATAAAGCATCACATTTATAGAGGATTTGCTACCAGCGCTCGCGGCGCACAAACACCAACCACGAAATAAAAATCCCAACCAATAAGCTCATTAACACTGTAAATGCGCCGTATAAAAACAATTGACCTTTGCTTTCATAAACCAAAACGTTTACTTGTGTTTGTAAGTCATTGACTTGACGCTGAAGCTGGGCATTACGGCTAAGCAATTCTTGATTGGCTTCAGAGAGCGCTTTAGTTGATGGTTGTAGCTGCGCGGCTAAAGTGTCGCTAATATTGGTCGCAGGCTGAGCACTAGTAGCTTGGTTCGCTGCTGTAGCAGAGACCGTATTTGAGGCAGTATTTGGTAACGCTAGTTGATTAACAGTATTGGGCGCTAATACAGCATTTGGCGCAAGCGGAGCCGTTCTTGCCGCAGGATCAGCATTGGTCACAGTTGGTGCTGCTTGTGCTGATAAGCTAGCAAGTAATAACAAGCTCGTAACACTAAGATTAGCGACGCGGCCAAGAACGTGCTCACTGGTATGATTAGAAACAGAACCATTTAATAATAACTGCTGAATCACGATACTGTTACCTTATTTGCTGGCTTGTCTGCTGGTTTATCTGCGGCGCTGTCAGTAGGTTCAGGTAAGGTCTGCACAAACGGCTTGATATCTACATGGCTATAGACGCCATCACGCAGATAAGGCTCAGCGCTCGCCCATGCTTGCGCAGCATCGAGGGAGTCAAAGTCAGCAATAATCAAGCTGCCTGACATCTCGCTTTTACCGTGTTCGATGGGCGTTGGACCTGCGATAATGAGTCGCTGCTCGCTTTGTAATACTTGCAGGCGGGCAACGTGTTCGGCGCGTGTTACCTGACGTTGGGCACTGCTGCCAGCAACATCGTGGCCGATAATAGCAAATAAGGACATGGGACTTCCTCAAGTAAATAATATGTATAAAGCGCTAATAACCAGAATAAAAAATAATGATAATATGTCTCATTATATTTTTAAGTCTTATATTATGATTGAAATAGCTTCTATTTAGTGGTTTTATCGGTTAATGCTGGATTGAGATGGTTTTTTAATACGGCAAATTGGGCAATCACAAATACCAACATAATTGGAATCCAGCCATAAGTTTTAAAGTTAATCCAAGCCTCATCAGACATCGTAAATGCCGTGATATAATGCAAAATACCCATAAAGGCAAAAAACAGTGCCCAAGCGACGGTCAGTTTTTTCCAGCCACTTAAGGTCAGTGAAAACACTTCTTTCATCGCCAATTGCATGAGTGGCTTATTGATGATGGCACTGACCAATAGCGTAACGGCGAAGATACCGTTGATGATAGGCGACTTCCAGCGTAAGTAGATGTCGTCACGCAATAGCAGCGTGCCACCGCAAAAAACGATGGTTAATAATAAAACGACCCACTGCTGTTTATCAAATTTGCCTTTTTGACGCACAAAATGGATGGCATAAATAATAATAGTGGCCACGAGCAAGGCGCCTGCCGCCGCTAAAATGCCATTGTAACGCGCGGCAATAAAAAACGCGATCAACGGAATGAAGTCTAATAAGGCTTTCATAGCAAATAGGATGTCCAACAAAAAACGTATGGGGTAGTTTACACGTCTACTGCTGCAAAAAAAAGCAAGTAACAGGATAATCATCCGTTATGATCTGCCTTCATGCGTTATCTTCGCCGCATTTCCCCTTTTTTACTGATAATATAGTCAGTAGTGACAGCGTATTTGAATGCACAACACTTTCAACACCTTAAGGCCAGCTTTATGAAAATCGACTTACATTGCCACAGTACTTGCTCTGATGGTACCTATGCGCCGACCGAGGTAGTACAGCGCGCGCACAATGCTGGCATTCATGTACTGGCGCTGACCGATCATGATACCTTGATGGGTATCGACGAGGCGCGCGCAGCGGCTGAGGCCTGCGATATACAATTAATTAATGGGGTTGAGATTAGCTGCGAGCATACACTTAGCGGCGGTTATGGCAAGAATAAATCTACCAATAAAATTATCCATGTATTGGGACTGGACTTCACCGACTTTGATAAAATGCACGCGATGCTGCAGCAATTGCAAGATAGCCGTGCCACGCGCGGTCAACGTATCACTGCAAAGCTTAGCGAGCTATTAGATATTGATTATAATGAGCTATGGCAGGCGGTGCTCGATAAAGCAGGCGGCAATCCACAAGCGGTAGGGCGTGCGCATATTGGTCAAGTGTTGTTTGAGCGCGGTGCGGTAAAAACCGTGCAAAAAGCTTTTGATAAATATCTAGCGGATAATAAACCCGCCTACGTGGCGATTGAAGCATTAACCATGCAGCGCGGCATCGAGCTGATTCACGCTTGCGGCGGCAAGGCGGTACTCGCGCACCCAACCCGCTATCAGCTATCTGCCACTCGCGTACGTAAACTTATCGAAGAATTTGCCGGGCTTGGCGGTGATGCTTGTGAGTTACCCTCAACTAGCGAACCGATTAGTACGCGTCGAATGGTCGATCGCAGTATCGCTGAACATCAGCTTGCTGCCTCTATCGGCAGTGATTTTCATGGTAGTAATATGCCGTGGCGACGTTTGGGCGACGTACCAAACCTTAATCCTGAACAGCAAGGTATTTGGCAGTCATTTGCGGCATTGGCTTAGTCCAAAACAGGTTATTCTCAAACTTAATAGATACGCTAAAATAAAACTTTAGATATTGACGGGTAAATCGACTAAAACCGATTGATAATTAACGGAAAAATTGCCACACTAAATGCGTCAGTTTAAGTCTAATATAAGTCATGCTGTTTATTTTCATGTTTGGTTTGGCTCAATAACTTTCACTATCTGCGGTAGCCCATTATGGCTGTATCGATATCTCATCTAGGCTATAGAAAGCTCTCGCGAGTGATTTTCGAGTGGCAAGCGGCTGATAGGGCCTCACTGCTGGCGCTGTTTGTGTTAATAGAAGTCACCTCACATTGGTTATGGTGCGTGTTTGTTTGGTGGCGCCAAGATCTTTATGGCTCCTATGTAGATATGGGTTTGCTCTATCCTTTATGGACTGGGGTGACGCTGATGCTAGTGTTCTTTTTTTGGATGGTCAGCCGCACATCGCCGATTAGGACAGACACAGGCTCGCTGTATAAATGGCAAGCGATTATGATCACGCTTTATAGCCTTTATATTGCGGTGGTGATTTTAGTCATGGGTCATAGCAGTTTGGTCGCTGGGGTTTCGCTGGTTGGTGGCGCGATGCTTGGGATGATGCTGATACGGCGGCGCTATGTATGGAAAGCCTTTTTAGCCCATATTGCTTTGATTTTTTTGGTTACCTTAATTCCTTATTTTGGTTTTACCATTCCCAATCTGCGTCAAATGACGATTACTTCTTTCCCCTTAGATACTTATAGCTATCTTACCTTTAGCGAAACGGCGGCAATTGAGAGCGCCATTTCTGCTTCAATTTTTCAAAATGGCACACTCAGCTGGGATACCTTTAATCAACTGCGCTCTTCTTCGGCGTTTTTTTGGCGTACCACTCATATTTATATGGCGCTGCCAAAGGCGATTTTTATCATCTATATGTTTCGCACCCTGCTGTTGATATTGGATAACAGTAAAGCTGAAATCATGCAGTATGCCAATCAAGACGAATTGACTCAGCTAAAAAGCCGCCGCTACGGTTTGACGCAAATGCAGCAAGCACTGCTGGCGATGGGCGATAAACAAGATTTTAGCGTGATTTTATTGGATTTAGATTGGTTTAAGAATATCAATGACAATTATGGGCATGACGTTGGCGACCAAGTTTTGTCTGAGGTTGCCCAAACGCTATTAAAATCGTTATCAGAAGAGGTGATTATCAGTCGTTATGGCGGCGAAGAATTTTTAATCGTGTTGCCAGATACCACGCACGAGGGCGCGATGACTATTGCTAAACAGCTACGCAAAGATATCGCCCAACAAGTCATCAAGAGCGATGATAATGTCGATTTTTATATTACTGCCAGTTTAGGGGTTTATACCCTGACGCATGAAGAGCGTGCGCGTATTCAAAACGAGTATAAAGCCTTAGCACTAGAAGAAAATACGCAAGCGCTGGCAGAACCGCGCAAAAACCGTAAGCAATTAGATCGTAGGCAAGGAGAGCGTAGACAAGAGCGTGGCTCGCACAGCTCAAACCAAGCAGGCGCACAACAGACCCATGCACAAAAAAGAATTTCTCATAGAAGAAAGCGCGCTGCTAAAGAAATAGTGCAAGCCCAACTGCCCAGCGATATTTGTCAGCGCTTAATCTGTACCGCCGATAAAGCCTTATACGAAGCAAAAGACCGCGGGCGTAATCAAGTGGTCAGTGCTAATCATATGCTCGCAGCAGAAAAAGACAAGATTGCCGTCCTTTATGCGACTAGCTAATCGTTAATTAACGCCAGATGAAGTGCTTAAGTTTTGCACTAAGCTTGAAAGTACACTGGTCGCAAAGCTGCCCGTCGTTAAAGTAAAACTGAGCACCAAGCTCAACGCATCATCTGCGTCCTGCCATTCCCAGTTTAATTTTTCAATCGGTAATCTTAGCGCGCGTCGCTGTGCCTTGATATCACGCTTCTCTAAGCCTGCTGCCAACTGACTTAGTAATGGACTTTTTTGTACGATATTATTTTCGATAGCGGCTGCTACGCCACTGACTTTATCATTATCCACGCCCCATAATACCGCCGTTGGATGAATATCGCCGCTGACAAGTCGCGCTTGCAAAGTGTCATCCATTACTTCGCTGGCAAATATCGAACCTGAGCCATTCAAATTAAACACTTCACCGGCAAGCCCCGTATTCCAGCTACCATCACGCACCCGCGCTGCTAATATCTCATTAAATATCAAACTACGCGCCGCGGACAACTCCATACTGTTTTGCTCGCGCGGCGCCTGTTTGCGTTTGCTCTTTTTGGGTTGCGGACGGTTTTCTGGCGCTGGACGCGCAAATAACGCCAATGCTTCTCTGACATTATTACCGTTACGGCCAAAGCGCTGCGGACCAAAATAATTGGGCACGCCCGTTGTGCTGATATAGGCTAAATGCTGCTCGACGGTATCCTTGTCGCTTTTGTTAGACGGCGTCGTCTCTGTGTGCGCAAACTGGATATCACGCAAGGTAATGATAAATTGATTGGCTCTATGCGTACCGCGATTGAGTTTTTTATTGTGCCACTGCTGTGCAAGGATAGTAAGCGATTCATTGGCGCCGATATCGACGGGCGCGAATTCAGACTCTGGTAATTGCTTTTTTGGTAGGCGCAGGCTAAACCACTGTGTCGTCAGCGCATGACGGTCTTTTAGCCCCGAGTAACCGACATCACGCAGTGGAATCTCTGCCCACTCGGACAGCAGCTTAGCCAGATAGGCGGTATTTATACCGAGCTTTTCGATATGCAGCCATAAATGCTCACCTTCGCCCGTAAAGGCGAGCGGCAATATCTCATTGACCACAAAATCTGTGGCATGGGCTTTATAGGTCGCTTGCCTTAAAGGCGGCTGCGTCGGCTGTGGCAATTTGGCCGTATCAGTGGCGGCGGTAATATCAATATTTGAGATATCAAAGGTTTTATCAGTCAAAGGTTTGTTATTAGGAGAATCGTTATTAAATGAGTCGTTAGCAAAATCGTCTTGAGAAGTCATAAAAGGTATCTTTTGTATTGATAAAAAGGGGTAAGAGCAAAACGTTAAAGAGGGAATAAAGGTAAGTTTACGTTTTGCAACGCAGTCAGTATATAAAAAAATGGCGTCTGGCAATGGGTCTTGCTAGTATCAAAGTATCTGGCAAGACATCTGGTCTTTTAATCACGTATTTTTGGCATTAATATTTTATTTAAAACGCCAATAAAAAGTACATTTGCAGCAGGAAATAATAAATTTTAATAATAACCGTTAAGGATAACTCATGAGTAAAGCAACGATTCATACCGTCACCATTAGCAAAGCCGACATTCCAAATGGTGGCATGAAATCCTATAAACAGGATGACGATAGTATCATTTTAATCACCCGTGATGAGGACGAATTTAGTGCCTTCGATGGTAAATGTCCGCATGCTGGCGCAGATTTGGGTGAGGGGCTGCGCTGTGGTAATCGCGTCGTGTGTCCGTGGCATCACGGTACTTTTGACAGTCGCGACGGCACGCTATTGGAGCCAGTCGCCATGCGCGGCTTGACCCAATACGAGCTGAGCGATGAGGGCGATAGCATTACCGTCAATACCGCCGCGAAGATAGATAAGCGCGTGGAAAATGATAAGCTGATGGATACTCATACCATTATCATTGGCGGCGGCGGCGCGGGATTCATGACCGCCAATCAGATGCGTCATAGCGGCTATGGCGGCAAGATTACGATGATTAGTAAAGATGATAAAGCGCCTTATAATCGTCCTTTATTATCCAAGATGTTTTTGGCTGGCAAAATGAATGAGAAATATTTGATGCTTGGCGGCGCGGATTGGGCGAGTAACAATAATATTGATTTGCGCTTAAACCAAACTGTCAGCGAAGTATTACCAAACGCGCGTACTATCGTCATAAAAGGCGAAGATGGTAAACGTGAAGAGCAAACGGCGGACTTCTTAGTGGTGGCGACAGGCGCTGAGCCAAAAGTGCCACCGTTTAAAGGCGCAGATGCCAAGGGAGTCTATACACTGCGTAGTATGGATGATGCCAAAGACATTAAAGAGGCCAGTGAAAACAAGCAGGTAGTTATCGTCGGTACCGGCTTTATCGGTATGGAAGTGGCGTCAGCATTAATGGAGGCGGGGAAGGTCGCTTCTATTACCATCGTTGGTCGTAGCCCTCGGGTAATGAGTAATATTGTCTCCGAAAGTATCAGTGATGCTCTGATTGATTTGCATAAAGAAAAAGGCGTGAACTTTGCCTTTGGTGCCAACGTTGCTGAGATAGTGCAAGATAATGGCATGGTGAGCGGGGTTATCTTAGATGACGGCAACAAAATTGACGCTGATATGGTCATATTGGGCACAGGTGTGGCACCGCGTACCGAGATAATAGACGAGGTCAACGATCCTGATGGCGTGCAAGTTAATGATTATTTAGAGCTGCGCGACGGCGTCTATGCACTGGGCGATATTGCCAAAGCCACCAATCAGATGGGGCGTATGCGTATCGAGCATTGGCGCGTGGCCCTACAACACGGTATCGTCGCGGCCGCTGCTATCTTAAATGAAGACAATGTCAACTCTTTAGCCGAGCGTATTCCATTTTTTTGGACGGCACAGTATGGCAATAGCCTACGCTATAGCGGTCATGCCGCAACGCCTGACCACGGCATTGTGTTCGGCACGCCGAATAAGTTTGACTGTATTGAGTACTATTTTGATGACGAAGCAGAAAACACCCGTGCAAGTGCTGCTATCTCACTTGGCCGTGATAAAGAGTTGATTGCCTTCTCTGAGCTACTGCGCCGTGGTCATGCGCCAACGCGCGCGCAAATCAATGCTGGGTTTGATATTATCGAGCAAGCCCATGCGTTATCGCGCTAGTAGTAAAAACGGATACGTATTATTATAAAGGCTGGCTTGGTTATCCGAGCCAGCCTTTTATACCATAGATTTTTATAAGACATGAATGGAAAAGGAAAGCCGATGCTATGAATAAAGATCACATCACTCAAAAAGAACTGAATAAAGAAGCTTTAAATAAAGAGCTGTTAAATAAAGAGCCATTAAATAAATCAACCGTATTTTTACGTCAAGCTGAAGCAAGTGATGTCGACGCGCTCGAGCAATTGCTCAATCGCTGTTATCGACAAGCGGAAGGCTGGACCAATGAGGCAGATTTGGTGGGCGGTATTCGTACTACCAAAGATGAGCTATTGGCTGTCATTAATGACCCCAAGCATTACGTTTTTATTTATCCAAAAACCACAACAAGTGAGCGTGATGGCAAAGAAACGGGCGAGCTATTGGGCTGTATCGCGGTCGACATAAAAGATGATGTCGCTACAAATCAGCGCGCGGGTAACCAAAAAGCTTATATCGGTATGTTTGCCGTCTTGCCTGAGCTGCAAGGGCTTGGCGTCGGTCATCAGATACTGCAGGCGGCAGAGACATTTGCGCAGCGGCATTTACAATCAAATACCCAAACGCCTGCACAAAACCCTGCGCGTTTAACGATGTCTATTCTCAGTCATCGACCAGAGCTCTTGGCGTATTATCAGCGCCGCGGTTATGAGTTAAATGGCAATAGCATGCCGTTTCCCGTCGACGGTAATAATGGCGAACCTAAGCGCCAAGATTTAGAATTATTAGAATTAGAAAAACTCGTAAGCTAATGATAAGTCAATCAGTTTTACTAAATCTGAAGCCATTCACCTCAGAGCAATTAACGTAAAAGCCATTAACCCCAAAAACGTCCAAAGGTCATAAATAGCCCGACACTCAATAGGAGAAATGCCACGATAATTAAACGCTTAAACCAGTTAAAACCGAGCAGGCGCGTGGCATTATCATTGGACATCAAATAAGCAAACAAGCCGATTAGGCTGGCGACCAAGGTCATGATGCCAAGACCAATCGGTAATATAGAAAAATACATCTGCCACACAAGCATCTCGCAACGGTGATTATTAAACGCATCATAGCAGTATCGTGATTGTGCTGTCTGAATTATCTGCCTCTTACGTTTGAAAAACGCTATCAGCATAACAGGAGGTCAAAGTGGGAAAGTTTAAAAAATTGACGTTACTCCTCCTATATATACTATTTTTTGTTACCTATTCTAAAGCGCCTCCTGACAGTACGGTTGAGCAATTGATCGCAGCGCAATATAAAGAAGGTATCAAGATAATGCAGGCTGCTAAAACGAATGCGAGCAATAATAAGAATGACAAAATGGCGCAAGATATAAGCAGTTTGATGGAGCGCATGATGCCAACGCTTGAGCGTGTCGAGAATATCGACTGTAACCGCGTCAAGGGTAACCGTACTTATAGCTGTACTGCTGATATCACCCAAACGATGGCAGGAAATAGCCGAACTAATAAAACCATATTTAACGTTTATCATGCCAAGGGAGAATGGACGCTGGATAATTAACCGCTTTGATAAATGAAGATTTATATTAGAAACGCCTTAATGACGTCTAATAAAAAAGCTACCTCGTTAAAGGTAGCTTTTTACTCATATTATCTGGTCTATAAAAACTAGCGCATGGTCACAAATTCTTCTGAACCTGTCGGGTGAATGGCAACCGTGTTATCAAAGTCAGCTTTCGTCGCGCCCATTTTTATCGCCACCGCAAAGCCCTGAATCATCTCATCGACACCGTAGCCAATACCATGTAAGCCAATAATCTTTTCTTCTTCACCCAAGCACACCAGTTTCATCACGCACTTTTGACGATGCTGTGTGACTGCGCTATACATAGAGGTAAATGTTGATTTATAGCATTTGATATTTTCTTTGCCATGCTGCTCAACGGCGTCGATTTCAGACAAGCCAATCGTACCGATAGCAGGGTGGGTAAAGATGACCGTCGGTATCAAGTCATAACTGAGATGCTCATTGGTTTTATTGTTAAATAAGCGCTCTGAAAGCCTGCGACCGGCAGCGATAGCCACTGGCGTCAAATCAATGCTGTTTTCGATAATATCGCCGACCGCGTAAATGCCTTTGACATTGGTGTTTTGAAATTTATCGACTTTAATTTTGCCAAATTCGGTGGTCTCAACGCCGGTTACTTGCAAGTTGATATTGTCGGTTGAGGGCGCACGTCCAATCGCCCAAATCAAGCAATCTACCGTATCAAGGCTACCATCTGCGGTACATAACGTCAGGCTACCATCTTCATTTTTATGAATCTCAGTGAGTGTGGTATTGGTATGCAACTGAATACCGTCTTGCTCCATTTCTATCAGCAAGGTTTCAACGATGGTATGGTCAAATGAGCGCAGCGGCGAATGTTGACGCACATACTGGTGCACCTCAGCACCGAGGCTATTGAGCACGCCTGCGATTTCAACAGCGATATAGCCAGCGCCAACGATGGCAACCCGTTTTGGCATTTCATTTAACGCAAAAAAGCCATCAGAATCGATGCCGTATTCTGCGCCTTTGATGTCGGGGAGAATCGGATGTCCGCCTGTTGCAATCAAAATATGATCGGCGGTAATGAGCTCGCCATTGACCTCGACAGTGTTAGTATCGACAAATGTAGCAAAGCCTTTTATCACTTCAACGCCATTTTTCGCCAAATTATTATCATAAGAGCGGTGAATGTTTTCGATATATTGTTGGCGGCTATGGACCAGTTTTTGAAAGTCAAAACCTTTGACCTCGACGTCAAAACCATAATCGGGTGCATATTTTTCGATGGCTTCGGCCACTTGCGCGCCGTACCACATGACCTTTTTGGGTACGCAGCCCAAGTTGACGCAGGTGCCGCCTAATTGGTTGGCTTCGATAATGGCGCATTTTTTGCCATAGCTCGCTGCGCGGTTGATTGAAGCAATACCGCCGCTACCGCCGCCAATGGAAATATAATCATAATGTTTGGTCATTGTAATGTCTCTTAATTTGGTTTTTATTAGTAAGGTTGTGAAATTGGCATTTATAGGGAGAAGGGTAAATATTAGCCTTTTTAACCCTACAAAAAGTATGCTTGATGATACCATGAAGTGTGACTGGTTTTAATAAGGAAAACTCATGCATATCGTTATCTTAACCCTGACTTTCGCGCTACCTGGCTGTAGCTCACTCAAAGAAAAACGCCAACGGATGGGCGGCTTGCACGCACGCTTTGGCAATACGCCAAGTGTCGCGGTCTGTGAGAGTGGTGAGCGTGATCGGCATGACGCCAGCGAATGGACGTTTGTGATCGTTGGACTTTCTAAACGTGAGGTGGAGTCGCAATGCAGCCAAATCGAGGAAAAGATAGAGCGGATAGTAGATGCAAGGGTGATGAATGTTGAGAGGGAGTTTATTTAATCGACGCAACTATTTAGCATTAACTCTCTTATTCTGTCTCAGAAAATTCATTGAACATAAGGCTTAAGCTAAGTTTTCTGTCAAATTCTTAGTGTCATCTAACCACATTTTTATGGACGGCTGACTGTTTGGATTGTGTTTAATTTTTTCTTGAAGTAATTCTAATATCCATAATCTGACGTCTTCTCTTTTACCTTCAATATCATTCAAAACTGGATGACGTAATATTGAATGAATGAATAATTTACGATTCCCTAAAAACTCATCAATGTTTGTCCAAATTACTTCTCTTAAAATACCTTTATCAATTAGTTCAAGAATTTTCTTATCACTAGTATTATATACACTACGACCATGCCTATGAAAATCTAAAAATATCGATGATATAGTATTAGAGCTAATATTTATGTATTTATGGTTTTCTATCTCATTAATGGTGAAATTATAAAATCGATCATTTTCCTTTCTGCTAAAGGAATAAAAGTCATCAATAGAGATTCGCGTCTGATGATAGTTGATACTATTTTTGATATGTCGTTTTATGTATGTTTCTAACTGACTGGCTAAATCATTTTTATTACATGCCTCAAGAATATCACAATAAAAACTCAAGTTAGTAAGTTGTGTCCTTCCTATCTTAGCGCAGGCAATATAGTACAGGCGTTCTGAAAAGTTAGGCTTTATTTCTAAGCTGTGAAATTCACTCAAAATCTCAGAGTTTGATCTGTCAATTACTAAAGTTTCTTCAGTAAGCTTATCTTTTTCTATAAGGTTTTTAGTAGCTTCTTTATCAAAATCTAACTCTGTAATCCAAGATACAATAATTTCTCCCCAATCTGAAATTTCAAAATAATTATAAAATGGATGAATATAGTCATTAATCTTATTAAACTTCACTATATTATCTGGAATTTCATTTTGCTCTTTATAGGCGTTTTGTATTTTATAGCCTCTAAAATCTTTAATATTTTTAGAGTTGAAGCTATCAACGAAAAACTTAAAGTCAATATCATTACCTAGCGTTGATGGCATATCGTATACCATTCGTACTATTAAAATGAATCTTAATATTTGCTCTTTACTTAATTGTGATAATGAAGAAAAAGCTTTATCAAAAAGTTTAAAAGACTTGTCAACCCGTTGATAGAACCTTAGGTTTTTTATTCCAATAGTTTCGTAAAATTGCTTATATATTATAAATAAACTGCTATCAACGATACTCTTTATAATAGATAAAGAATCATCTAAAACCAGCAATTCGTCAAAAACTTTCTCCTTATGCTTGTCAAAATAGTCCTTATCTTCGGATTGCTCGTTGTGTAATATCATGACAACTTGGCACTTACGCTCATTTTTAAGATAATTCACCAATCCCATTATTTCTGACATCGGTAAGCTATCTGATTTCCTTTCTATATCATCTAAGCAAACTAATGTATTTTTAAGGTGTGAAAAAACCACGCTAGTAATAATATTATTACCAAGATTTAGTCCTATGCGTACATCAGAAGTAGTGCCAATACTACTACCTGTAAGAGATGACAAAATCTTTTTAGTAGGTTTGAGAATATCTTTTTTCCATATATTGTCATTAGCCCCAACTGATTTATGCACTTCTATAGCAATTGCAGATTTGAGGTTTGCTAATGAATCCAAGCCAAATAAAGAAACATAGGCATACTTCTTACCAGAAAATACTTTTTCATTGTTATCCCGAAATTCATTCCACAGGTGTGTTTTACCAATGCCCCATTCACCAGTCAGCGCAATAGCAAAAGAGTCCGCTTCCTTAATTAAGTCTTTAAGTCGTTTTTCAAGGTTTGCTACATTTGCCATTACTCATTACCTTACAGATGTTCTTAAAATAGTTGTCATGTTAACACTAAAATAAAAACCCAATCCAACAAAAAAGGCCACTCTCTAAAGAGTAGCCTTTTCATCAATTATTACCTAAGTTCTACTAACTCACTTCTTTCATCGTCTGCTTAAGCATCGGCTTTAAGAACTCACCAGTATATGAGCCTTTGACTTCCGCTACTTCTTCAGGCGTGCCTTCGGCGATAATCATGCCGCCGCCTTTGCCACCTTCAGGGCCAAGGTCAATCACCCAATCCGCCGTTTTGATGACGTCGAGATTGTGCTCGATGACGACGATAGTATTGCCTTTATCGCGCAGGGTGTGCAGGATATTGAGCAGTTTATCGATATCATGGAAGTGCAGACCAGTGGTTGGCTCATCCAAGATATATAGCGTCTGTCCGGTATCACGTTTGGCAAGCTCACGCGCCAGTTTGACGCGTTGCGCTTCACCGCCTGATAGCGTTGGCGCTGATTGGCCCAAACGAATATAGCTAAGACCAACGTCCATCAGCGCTTGCAGGCGACGATGAATCGCTGGAATCGCTGAGAAGAATTCAGTCGCATCTTCAACTGTCATATCGAGCACATCGGCGATGTTTTTACCTTTATAGTGAATCTCTAGCGTCTCGCGGTTATAGCGTTTACCATGACAGGTATCGCAGGGCACATACATATCAGGTAAGAAATGCATCTCAACTTTGATAAGGCCATCGCCTTGACACATCTCGCAGCGACCGCCCTTGACGTTAAAGCTAAAGCGGCCGGCTTTATAACCACGCGCGCGCGCTTCTTGGGTTTGCGCAAACATCTCACGCACTGGCGTAAAGACACCGGTATAGGTGGCAGGGTTTGAGCGTGGTGTTCGGCCAATCGGGCTTTGGTCGATATCAACCATTTTATCCAAGTGCTCAAGTCCGCTGATACTATCATGCTTATCGGCAATCAATGTCGAGGCATTATTTAATTGCGTAGCAGCGATAGGCATTAAGGTGCGGTTAATCAAGGTCGATTTACCAGAACCAGAAACCCCTGTAATACAAGTCATAATGCCAATCGGTAAGCTCAAATCCACATTTTTTAAGTTATTGCCTATTGCGCCTTTAAGCTCAATCGACATCGGTACTTGCTTTGGTTTGGCTTTACCTCTGGCTTCAACTTCGATGGTTTTGGCTTTATGACGAATACTTGGAATCTCGATTCTTTTCTCACCAGACATATACTGCCCTGTGAGCGAGCCTTTGGTTGCCATAATGTCATCGACCGACCCTTGGGCGATGATATGACCACCGTGAACGCCCGCGCCGACACCGATATCAATCACGTGATCCGCTTGGCGAATGGCATCTTCATCGTGCTCGACGACCAGCACGGTATTGCCCAAATCGCGTAAGCGCGTTAAGGTTTTTAATAAACGATCATTGTCGCGTTGATGCAAACCGATCGATGGCTCATCGAGCACATACATGACACCCATCAGACCAGCACCAATCTGGCTGGCAAGACGAATACGCTGTGCTTCACCGCCCGATAACGTTTCAGCAGAGCGGGCAAGGGTCAGATAATCAAGCCCGACACTTACTAAGAAATTTAATCGCTCATTAATTTCTTTAAAGATTTTTTCGGCGACTTCACCTTTATGACCGCCAATCTTGAGCGTTTTATAATAGTCAGCAGCATCACCAATAGACAGCTTGACTATTTGAGCAATCGTTTGATCGTCAACGCGGACGTTGCGTGAGATTTCATTCAGGCGCGCGCCATCACAGACGTTACAGGTGGTGTCGGCTAAATATTTCGCCAACTCGTCACGTACTAAGTTGCTTTGGGTTTTGGCATAACGACGCTCTAAATACGGCAGTACGCCTTCAAACGGCACAGTTTTATTGGTTTTACGCCCGCGCTCATCAGTAAAATTAAAGGTCAGTTTCTCTTTACCCGAGCCATGCATGATGATATCTTGCTGAGCTTTTGGCAGGTCTTGCCATGGCGTATCCATGTCGATTTTAAAATGATGACAAACGGTCGATAGCAAACCAAAGTAATAGGCGTGCCGCTTATCCCAGCCATTAATCGCCCCTTGATTGAGCGATTTTTCATGATGGGTAATTAGCTTATCGCTTGAGAAATACTGACGTTTACCGAGACCGTCACAACTTGGGCAAGCACCGTACGGATTATTAAAGCTAAACATCCGCGGCTCAAGCTCCGAGACTGCACGATCACAAACAGGGCAAGAATGCTTGGCTGACATGACTTGGTTTTCGTCACCGCCTTCTTTTGGATTGCCATCCATAAAGTGTAGCGTGACCAGACCTTGACCCAAGCGTAGGGCAGTCTCGAGACTTTCAGCGACGCGGTTGCCCAAGTCATCACGGACTTTAAAGCGGTCAACGACGACTTCAATCGTATGCTTTTTCTTCTTATCGAGCGTTGGCAGCTCATCGGTATCATAAACATCACCGTCGACGCGCACACGCACAAAACCTTGACCAATTAATTGCTCAAGCAAAACCGTATGCTCACCTTTACGCTCACGAATCACCGGTGCCAGTATCATTAGCTTGGTGTCAGCAGGCAACGCCATGACTTGATCGACCATCTCGGTGACCGATTGCGCCACCATTGGCTCACCATGCTCAGGGCAGTAGGGCGTTCCGATTCGTGCATAAAGCAGACGCAAATAGTCATAAATCTCGGTAATCGTCCCAACGGTCGAGCGCGGGTTATGGTTGGTCGATTTTTGCTCAATCGCAATCGCTGGCGACAAGCCCTCGATACTATCGACCTCAGGCTTTTCCATCTGTGAGAGGAATTGACGCGCATACGCCGACAAGCTCTCAACATAACGACGTTGCCCTTCGGCATAAAGCGTATCAAACGCCAGTGACGATTTACCAGAGCCTGATAAGCCAGTGATTACCACGAATTTATCGCGTGGAATGTCTAAATCGATATTTTTTAGGTTGTGCGTACGTGCGCCGCGTATTGCAATATGGTCATGTGCCATCGTTGATAGGTTTCCTATTTGCTAATGGTATATAAAATCTAAGCGTCAAATATAGTTAATGAATGGGCTGTTAAAAGCATATTTGGTTGTTAAGTTGCTATGGCTTTATAAAAATCTGCCGTTATCACGAAATTTTCTTAATAAAACAACAGTTATAAAATAGATTTTCATACGCTAATTTTTTCATAAAGCGTCAGTGATGTAGGTTTATATAAGCGTAACGTTCAAACCTAACTTAAGTCTTAACCTTGAAATCATTAAAACAATCTAAATGAAATGTTTGTTAACTAACATAAGGGCTTTGTTATAGATTGAATCCAGTTTTGTTTTTCAGCATAGTTTTCGAAGAATGTCGGTTTTGAATATTGTTAGTTGTAAGCACGGCTTTTTTAAGTATTACTTGTTTATGTCATGCCACTTTAGATTTTATTATTTTAAATATCGTATTTCTTAAAAGCTTGGCTGCTTTAAAAGCCATTATACTTGCTATAAATCTGTATCATTAAAATCAGTCTAAAAGCTGCCGTACAGTCAAGACAAGTATCTTGTCAACGTCTTACTTTATTGTCATGGCAGCGGCATTATTCAAGGTGTAATGAGTCATTAAATGCACTTGGTAACAAAATTATCGCCTCTATAAAAAGCGCAAGTAGAGGCCAACCGTGCGGCTGCAGCAGTAAGATAAAAGTTTCGGCAAGCAAACGGCGAATGACTTATACTAGTGGGCTTAATTTGTAGGCTAACGCCTTGATAAAGGCGTGATAATACCAGCAAGCCGCAGTGATAAACCAGCAATGATGAACCAGTGAGGCAAGTATGAATAGCGTAGAAAAACGGGCAATTCTCGGGGTTGGTGGTATCTTCGCCTTACGGATGATTGGCCTGTTTATGATTGTGCCCGTGTTTTCGGTGTATGGTGATAATTATGCGCATGCGACGCCGTTTCTGATTGGTTTGGCGGTCGGTATTTATGGGCTCGGGCAAGCGATTTTTCAGATACCGATGAGCCTTGCCGCGGATAAGTTTCCGCGTAAGCCAATTATCTTTTTGGGGCTTATATTATTTGCTATTGGCGGTATCATCGCTGCCAATGCCACTGATATCTACGAAGTCATTATTGGGCGAGCGCTGGCAGGCAGTGGCGCGGTATCGGCGGTATTGATGGCACTACTTGCTGATGTGACGCGTGAAGAGATGCGCACCAAAGCGATGGCGACCATGGGTTTGACCATTGCTACCTCTATTATGCTGGCCTTTGCCTTTGGGCCTTTATTGGTCGGCTCGCTTGGTATCTCAGGGCTGTTTTGGCTCACCGCTGGTTTCGCTGTTTTAGCGATGTTGCTATTATTGTTCGTACCGACGCCGCTACGCGTGCTTAAGCACAATCTCGATAACAAGTCGATTGGTCAGCAGTTGGCTGATGTGCTAAAAATTGGCGATTTAAACCGTTTGCATATCGGTATTTTTGCCCTGCATTTAACCATGACGGCTATCTTCGTTATCTTACCGCATCAACTTAGTGAAGTACTTGGTTTATCAGTACGTCAGCAAGGTTTGGTTTATTTGCCGTTATTATTTATCGGCTTTGCGGTGGCGATTCCTTTTATTATTATTGCTGAAAAGAAGCGCAAAATGCGCCAAGTATTTTTGGCAGCGATTGCGTTAATGACCGCGGCTCTGGCATTATTAGCACTTGGTAGTCAGGTCGGGGTTGGTATTATTCTAGGCTTGTTGCTGTACTTTATGGGCTTTAATTTACTCGAAGCGACCATTCCCTCATGGATATCGAAGCGTGCGCCCGTTGCCAATAAAGCAACGGCGATGGGGCTAAACTCATCAAGTCAGTTCTTTGGTGCTTTTGTTGGCGGGGCGATGGGCGGTTTATTATTAACCCAGTCAAATCTGTTGGCATGGGGTATATTGGCCGTTATTATGGGCGCGGCATTGCTGCTGATTATTCCGATTACTGATCCACCGTATTTATCAAGCACCACGGTGACCATTCCCAAAGATATTAATATCCAAGACTGGTCACGGCAAATGCTGGCGGTAGAGGGCGTTGATGAGCTGGTCGTGATGGCAAAAGAGCAGGTCGCTTATTTAAAATTGGATAAAACGCAATTGACAGATTCTGCACGACAAGAGCTGTCGCATTTAGCCCAAAGCCCCCTAGATATTTAACAGAAAAATGGTTAAAGTGAAGTCATATTACTGCTAGTATTCATACTCTATATTAAATACTCGATTAAAGCTGGCAAACAAATTATTTATAAGTAAAAGGACGATATTATGCGCGGAGTTAATAAAGTTATCATCATTGGTAACCTTGGAGCAGACCCCGAGGCTCGCCAATTCAGTAATGGTGGTAGCGTGACCAACATTTCGGTTGCCACCTCAGAGCAGTGGACTGACAAGCAAAGCGGTGAAAAAAGAGAAGCGACGGAATGGCATCGCATTTCATTGTTTAACCGTCTAGGCGAAATCGCAGCACAATATTTGCGTAAAGGCAGTAAGGTTTATATCGAAGGTAGCTTGCGTACGCGTAAATACCAAGATCCTAACGGCCAAGACCGTTATATTACCGAGATTCGTGCTGAGCAAATGCAAATGCTCGATGGTGCGAGCGGCGGTAGTAATGATGGCGGCAGCTTTGGTGGCGCTCAAGGCTCGAACCAATATCAGAACCAAGGCGGCTATGGCAATCAGGGCGGCGGTTTTGCTGGTCAGAACCAAAACCAAGGTGGCCAAAATAACTTTGGCCAACAGGGAAATAACCAACAAGGCGGTTATAACCAAGGCGGCGCTCAGGGTAGCAACCAAAATAGCTTTAATAATCAAAATGCGCCTGCACAGCAGAACCAATTTAATAAACCTGCTCAATCGCCTGCACAGTCAAAGCCGACGGCAATGCCTGACGGTCCGGTAGATGATGATATTCCATTCTAGGATACACCTTAGACCATAATGTTGATTAAATCAGAGAAAAGAGCCTACATTTAGAGGCTCTTTTTTTATATGATAAATTGTATTTAACATAAAAATTTATTTTTTTGGAAATAGTTATTTGCTTACTGGTATTTATTATTAAATATCAATCAATACTTGTGGCGGTTTATATTCTTGTTTATATTACTGCTACTTACGATTTTTATTACGCATAAGTTTTTAGTAAAAATCCAACTCGGTTATAACCTTAATATAAAAGTGGAGTTTACGATGAACAAAAATAACGTCATAGATTTAAATAGTTTAAACGTTGATGAGCTACGCGCGATTACTGAAAATGCGCAGCAATTGATTGAAGAAAAACAGCATCAGCGTTTATATGACGCCTATATGCAGTTTGAAAAAATCGCTGAAGAAAGCGATGCCAGCATCGAAGAGATTCTGCAAGCGGGCGAGAAGCTTGAGAAAAAACGCAGCATTAAATATCGCAATACCGATAATAATGAAGAAACTTGGACTGGGCGCGGACGCAAACCAACTTGGTTGGTAGATGCACTAGCGACAGGTCGCAAGCTTGAGGATTTCGCGATTTAATCATTTAAAAGCTCTTGGTTTAGATCTTATTCTATTTTACTTTAACGTGTCATTAAGCGTGATGGTTTTATAAATAAGCTGCTAGATAAAAGTCAGTCTCTTTATCGCCACTATTTTGGTGCAAAGATACTGGCTTTTTTTCTGTCATCTGTATGCCATTGTTTGCTATGATAATGACGTTTTTGTCTTCTATAAGAGTTAGCTTACCGTGCCTCACGTTTCCACGTCGTCTCACAAGCGTCCCCGCAAGCTCTGGTGGCTACTTGGCTTTATATTCTTCGCGCTATTTGCCGTGTTGCAAATGCCAGCAGCCTGGCTACTTGAAAAATATGCCCCTGATACGCCGTATGTACAACATGTGTCTGGCAACTTATGGCAAGGCTCAGCGATTTGGCAATTTCCCGTGTCAGCAACACCGCTTACCGGTGCTGCTGAGTGGTCGTGGCAGCCGTGGCATCTACTATTAGGCAAATTAGGCGCAGAAGTCGATATCAGCTCAGAGCAGACCCGCTTAAATGGTCAGGTGAAAGTAGGCACCAGCTCATGGCAAATTCAAAACATGAGCGGTAAAATTGCCCCTGAAACTTTATCAAATGTGGTCGATTGGCAGCTGCCTAACACCCCAATTCAGGTCAATAACGTTTCATTAAAACGTCAATCTGCTAAAAATTCTGAGTCAAGCAGTTCAGGTAAAAACGCCGCTGGTTTTAGGGAAGCAAGCGGTCAGCTAACATGGGTTGGCGGTGAAGTTGGCTATCCTAGTGGCGGTAAGGTCTTTTATATCACCATGCCCGCGCTACGAGCCGAGCTTAGTGCCGAGCAAAAAAATAATAAAAATCTACTGCATGTTAATTTTATCAACAATCAAGATAAGCGCCTGGGCGATTTGTATATCGATGGCGATAATATGCTAGATGTGAGCTTAACCCAGCGTCTACTAGAAAATATGCCAGAATATAAAGGTCAAGCCCCACAAGATACGCCTGTGGTCAGTGTGCGCCAGCCACTGCTTAACGGCTTAGAGGCGCGCTAGATGATGAATGTTGCTGATGTATCTAGCCGTTTAAAACCTATTATTAATACCCTAAATCGCTTTTCAGCAGCACTATTGCTATTAGCGATTGTTTGGCTATGCTGGAGCGCGGCGCGTTTGCTTTGGTTGCTGCTGGCTGCGCCATTAGCGCCTGCCTTACCACTTGCTCCTCTGCAGAGTACGGCGAACAGTAGTACAGATCATAGTGGTTTATTTGCCATTTTTTCTGACCCAGACCCTATCGCTGCGCCAGTACAGCCGCCGCCCAATGTTTCGTTAAAAGGTGTGCTTATTGCCATACCAGAGAGTCTGTCTTCGGCGATGCTGGACGTCAATGGCGAAGTAAAAAACTACCGTATCGGTGACACTTTAAAAGACAGTGACTATACGCTGGTCGCCGTCGATTGGAATGAAGTCATTATCGCCGATGCTTACGATAAAGAAGTCGTCATCAGAATGCCAGAAGCCATGCCGCTTGATCAAAGTGCCATGCTGGCGGGTGCGGTAAGTAATCAGCGTTTGCCAGATAATAGTATGTTGCCAAACCTGTCTAATGCACCGATGCCCGAGCAAGGCAATCCTGAGATGCAGCCAAATGGTGACGCAAGTAATGATAGCGAGCCACAGTCGCCAATTGATGAAGCCGTCACCGAATTACAGTCAAACCCAGCCAGTTATTTAAGTCGGATGGGAGTAATGGCGTCCGATGAAAGTTATCAGGTCACCGCCGCCATGCCAGCCAAACTGCGTAACCGTTTAGGGCTAGAGCCGGGTGATAAGGTACTGACTGTTAATGGTCAAAGCGTTGGCAGTAATCCCGGCCAAGATGCCAGTATACTGCAGCAAGTAAAACAAACTGGCGAAGCGCAAATAGAAGTACAGCGCGGCGATCAAGTTATTACAATTCGCCAGCAGTTTTAGTAAAAAATTTCATCAGTTAATACATGTGGTTCATATTATATTCAGCAAAAGATTTGTTCAGTAAGTACGAAAATCAGTATATCCGCGTCATCACTGTAGGTAATTATCAATATGGTCAGTTCTCAAAATTTTTCGGTCACGCCTTTGTACCATATCTTGCAGCGTTTGATGCGTTTGTGTCGGCCGCTATGTTTAGCCGTTCCGCTATGGGCAGCGAGTACAGGGCTGGTCAATGCAGAAAGCTGGAAGGTTAATCTGCAAGATGCCGATATTAAAGCATTTATTAATGAAGTGGCGACCATTACCAATCAAAACTTTGTCCTTGATCCGCGTATCAACGGTAACGTCACGGTCATCTCCAATAAAGCGCTGTCACGTGACGAGATTTTTCAGCTGTTTTTAAGTGTCATGCAGGTCAATGGTATTGCCGCTATCGATTCGGGTACGACCATTAAGCTGGTACCAGATAACGTTGCCAAACAATCTGGCGTGGCGGTGGACTTACGCGGGGACAGTGTCGGTGAAGCCTTAGCGACACGGGTGATTTATTTGACCAATACCCAAGCGGCAGAAGTGCTTGGCGTCATTCGACCGCTGATGCCGCAGTCGGCGCACGCAGCAGCAGTACCGGGCGTTAATGCGCTAGTATTGTCTGACCGTGCTGATAGTCTTAATCAGCTCACGTCACTTATCCGCGATTTAGACAACAACGTCAATGACAGTTTGCAAGTCATACCGCTGCGTCATGTCGACGCTGAGCGTATGATGGAGTTGATTAGTGCCTTGGTGGCAAGCGCAGGTAGCGGGCAAGCACAAGGTGGCAGTAATCAGCTAAAAGTCATTGCCGATACTTCTAGTGATAGGCTGCTCGTCAAAGGCAGTCCGGAGATGATTGCCAAAGTTCAAGAAATGGTCAATCAATTAGACACTACGCCTTCGAGACGTTTAAGTGGTCTGCGCGTCTTTCGCTTAAAATATGCCAGTGCCGGTCACATTGCAGAGATGCTGCGCGGCTTGCTTGCCAGTCAGTCTATTAATAGCGCTGGTGCGGCTTCAACCTTAGAGTCAGCTTCGCTAAACGGCGCCAATAGTACAGACTCGGCCCTTAACAATAATACTAATGCGCTTACCAACAGTGCTGCAAATACCAATACTGGCGCTACGGGAGCAGCGTTATCTACGGCAAGTTCAGGTGGCATAGGTAATGGTATCGGCGGGCGACCTTTTAGCATTATCGCGGATGAAACGCAAAATGCTGTTATCGTCAATGCCGCGCCCGAGCTGATGTTTGAGATTGAAGATGCCGTCGCTCAGCTCGATAGCCGCCGTGCCCAGGTTTTGATTCAAGCGGCGATTGTTGAGGTTTCAGGCGATGACGCTACCCAACTTGGCGTGCAGTGGGCGCTGGGTAATGCCAATAGTGGCTATGGCGTGGTGAACTTTAATAATGTTGGCGCGAGTGCCGTCTCGCTTGCCGCCGCCGCGTTATCAGGTGGCGCAAATATTAGTGCAGCAGCAGGCTCTATTGCTGGGGCGTTAATTGGTATCGGCGATAGTAAAAAAGACAGCCAAGGTAACACTCAGTTTTATGGTGCAATCTTACAAGCGCTTGATTCTTCGACCAGCGCCAATCTGCTGTCGATGCCATCAATTTTAACCTTGGATAATGAAAAGGCCAGTATTTTAGTCGGTCAAAACGTGCCTTTTGTCACCGGCTCTTATACCACAGGCAGTGATTCTTCGACCAATCCATTCCAGACCATTGACCGCCAAGATATCGGTATCAATCTAAATGTCATTCCTCATATCGGTGATAATGGCACCGTACGTCTAGAGGTCTCGCAAGAGGTCTCATCCGTAGTGCCCGGCAGCGCCGCCAATGCCAGCGGTCTTATTACCAATAAAAGCTTGATTAACACCACCATCCTAGCCGATGATCAGCAGACCATTGCTTTGGGCGGTTTAATGCGCGATAACACCACCACTCGCCAACAAAAAGTTCCCGGTTTGGGCAGTGTCCCCGTCATCGGACGGCTGTTCCGCTCTGATAATGACAGCACGCAAAAAAGTAACCTAATCATATTTTTACAGCCGACCATCTTACGTGATGGCGGCGCTGTCGCTAGTGTGACCGAGCGCAAATACAATCAGATGCGCGTCCTGCAACTGGTCATCGATAAAAACGGCACTATTAAACAGCTGCCACTTAGTGGTACAGAAGGTTGGAATGGCAACGTCAGCGCAGACTATGAATTGATGCCACTCAATCCACTGGTACCTAAGCGTGACCAAACGCCAAAGCCAACTTCGCAAGGGTTTACTAAAGTAGATACACCTAGTACTAGTGGCATTACGACTTATCCTTTAAAACGCTAAATTCTAATATAGAGCGTTTGCGAACGGATAACGTAGGCACTAACTTCTTGATTAAAGTAAAGCCCATCTCATCAGTAAATGTACGGCATGATAGCGCTGCCGTACATTAGCTTGCGTATTCATAACACAGATAAACATAGGGCGTTTTCAAGCGGCGTATAATTATAGTGTCTCTAATAACATATTGCTTTTATAAGCAATTTTTTAAGATAATTATTTAAATAACTGTCATTTAAGTAGACTGGTTTAAGTTAGTAATTTTTAAGCTAATAGTAAAAATAGCTAGAATCTTAAAAGTAGCTAGAACCTATAGGCGGCACTAATGAGCAATCTTGATAATGAGAAGAAAAAGAAATGGTTAGCCTTAAGTGTAGTCGCCATGGCTCTATTACTGATTCCGCGGCGTAGTAGTAAAAAGGCCGATAGTAAATTATCAAATAATAATAACGATGATAAAGGGCCTGATGAAAAAGCAGCTAACAAATTATCTAATTTGAATTAAACGTCTATATTTAAGAAAAATAATGAAAATTATTAAATTTGGAGTCTATTGATGACTGCGATTGATGCCTCATTTAACGCTAATGAGAAATTGCCTACTATTTTCCCTCTCATTGATACCCATACCCATTTTGACGCTCCTGTGTTTGATGTCGACAGAGACGAGCAAATACAAAAAGCGTATCAGCGAGGCGTGCGCCATTTGGTATTGGTAGGGTACTTGCACCAGCATTTTGACCGTTTATATGAAACCAAAAAACTTATGGATAAAAAGTCGCGCGCTATTTCAGAACTCTCTATTTCGGAGCAGGCATCTGAACAAAAAAAGACGCTGCTACATACTCATATTGCTCTAGGTTTGCATCCTTTTTATATTGACCAGCATACCGATGCTCACTTAGAGAGTATGGCAAGGATGCTGAATAAAGAGCGTCCTTTGGCCATCGGTGAAATTGGTTTGGATACTTTTACGGATGAGATGAAACAGCCTGATATGGTCGCCAAGCAAGCGCGTTTTTTTAAAGCCCAATTGGATATGGCGGTGAGCCAGCAGTTACCTGTGATGCTACATATCCGTAAAGCGCATGCTGAAGCATTGGCGTTGTTAAAGGCGCATGACTATGATGCCCATGATCTTGGCGGCGTTGCTCATAGTTTTAGTGGCGGTGAACAAGAGGCAAAAGCCTTTGTAAAGTTAGGCTTTAAGCTTGGGGTGACCGGTCAGGTGACCAATCCCAATGCCAAAAAGCTACGCCGTGCGATTCAAGCAGCGGTCGATACTTATGGTATTGGGTGTTTGGTCATCGAGACAGATTGCCCAGATATGACGCCGATAATGTGCCAAGACTCAATCGGTAGTCAGTCAGCACTTGGACAAAGCCCAGATGATGAATGGGGCGATGCGCCCGCTCATAATAGAAATGTCCCAGCCAACTTACCTTACGTACTAGGCAGTTTAAGTGAATTACTTGCTGTGCCAACCGAGAGGCTTGCCGAGCAATTGTGGCACAACAGTTGCAGTGCTTTACGTACCAATTGGCATTATCCAGCTTAAAAGTAGTCCAAAATACTTATTAATAATAAACAACCTTTTAATCGAGCTTTAATTTGTTATGACCGAAGAGACACAATTGCAGCAAACTATAAATCAAACAGATACTTTAGTTAATAAAGAGGTCACTGCGCGCAGCGAGCAACAACTTGCTGCTAATAGCGTCGATGTGATTGATGAATCGTCAGCGCAGTATGAACGCCGTTTTAAAGGCACGCAAACCCTTTACGGTGCCTCTGCTGTCGATACTTTTGCCGCAGCGCATGTTTACGTTATTGGCGTTGGCGGAGTGGGTTCTTGGGCGGTAGAGGCGCTGGCGCGCACCGCCGTTGGTACGATTACGTTGATTGACTTGGATATATTGGTGGCGTCAAATGTCAATCGTCAGCTGCCAGCGTTAGACAGTACTTTTGGGCAAAGTAAAATCGCGGCAATGGCAACACGTATCCGTGAGATTAATCCGAAAGTTAAAATAAATCTGATAGATGATTTTTTAACACCTGAAAATGTCGCAGCATTATTGCCCACGCGCGAGCAAGCAAAAATGGCTATGCAAAAAAATCCGATTGTTATTTTAGACTGTGTCGATGATATGAATGCCAAGCTTGCTATTGCCCTGCATTGCCGTTTTAACAAACTAAAATTGGTGTGTGCAGGCGGAGCAGGTGGCAAGATAGACCCAAGCCAGATTCGTATAAGCGACTTACGGGACAGTTATCAAGATCCGCTGTTGGCAAAGCTACGTAATAAACTGCGCCACGAAAAAGGCATCAATAGTGCTCTAAAAGAAAAATTTGGCATTAAATGTGTCTATTCGACAGAGCCGCCGCGCGTCGATAAAAGCTGTCAAACAGGCGGTTTACACTGCGGTGGCTATGGTTCGGCGGTCGTCGTCACCTCAGTGGTCGCGATGCTGATGGTTAGCGAAGCATTACAATTACTGCTCAAACAGGCGGCGGTTAAGTCAAGCGTCTGACCTGAATTAACGGAGTCCATTTTGTCTACATCTAACTCGTCAGAAATCGGTTATCGTTATCCTGTCGCTGCGGAAGACGCTGAGCGTATTAGTAAGCTCAGAAAATATCAGGTACTCAACAATAATGAGGAACCAGCTTTTGCGCGTTTAACCGAGCTTGCGAAATTGTTTTTTAATATGCCAGTCGTAGCCATTACCTTTATGGATGAGGAAACCCAGTATTTAAAATCGCTGCTTGGGCTCGATGGCATTTGTACAACGTCGCGCAAAGTGGCTATTTGTAATTATACTGTCCTGTCGGATGAGGTTTTGGTACTGCCAGATTTGACAGAAGACAGTCGTTTTAGTCAAAACCCGTTGGTGACAGAAGCGCCATATTTGCGTTTTTATGCTGGCGCGCCGATTATTATGCACGAAGATGGTAAGACCTATCGTTTGGGTTCTTTATGTTTGATGGATAGGCAGCCTCACCATGATTTTACCGATAAGGACGCAGAAATATTGGCGCAGTTTGCTGCGATGGCTGCCGATGCCTTGCAGCTCCAAGACCAGCAGCGCCATGCCAAGCATGCCAATGAGATGAAATCAGAGTTTTTGGCCAACATGAGCCACGAAATACGTACGCCGATGAATGGCATCATTGGTATGGTTGAGATGCTCGCTGAGACTAAGCTCAGTGCTGAACAACAAGAGTACGTCGATAATATTAAAGTCTCGAACGAGCATTTACTGGCTATTATTAACGGTATTTTAGATTTATCAAAAGTTGAGTCGGGCAAAATGACCATCGATTCTATACCGATGAACATCTCGAGCCTTTGCAACGAAGTAGTGAGTTTATTTGCGGTCAAAGCTCGTCAGCGCGGTTTGACTTTAGACTATCATTATACCGAGGCATTATCGCCTTATATCAAGGGTGATCCGGTACGCATCAAGCAAATCATGGTAAATTTGGTCAATAATGCCATTAAATTTACCCGTGAAGGCGGACGGGTAACCATTGACGTTAAACACATGGAAAACAACCCTTGTGAGGATAAATACGGTAATCATAAGTCTATATGCAGTCATGAGCTACAAGTAGAGCAAGCTTCTCATTATAATACTGATGATAGAGGTTCAGTTAAACATCAAGACATGACGCTCTGTATTAAGGTTACAGATACTGGTGTCGGTATCAAGCCAGAATCGCTAGAGGCGATATTTGATGCTTATGATCAAGCCAATAAATCGACTCATCGCCTTTATGGTGGAACAGGTCTAGGTCTGTCAGTTTGTAAATCTTTGGTAGAGCTGATGGGCGGCTATATCGAAGTAGATAGTGCCGTTGGTATTGGTACGACCTTTACCGTATTATTGCCGCTACCTCCTATCGATGAAGCGCACTACGAGAACTGGCAAGACTCAAACGACTTTGGTATGACAGAACTAAGTCATGAGCTTATTGGTCATATATTGCTGGTTGAAGATGATAGCGTCAATGCCATGATTGCTAAAAAAGCACTGAACAATAGCGGTCATACGGTCACTCACGTCACGGATGGACAACAAGCCATAGAAGTTTTTGCGTTAAATCCTGAGCAGTATGATGTCATTTTGATGGATCATCACATGCCGATTATGGATGGTGTACAAGCGACGATTAAGCTGCATGAGCTTTATGACCCGCCAGCATTGCCGCCTATCATCGCCTTAACTGCCAATGCGATGGATGGCGAGCGTAAAAAATATCTTGATGTCGGTATGCAGGATTATTGCACCAAACCCTTTAAACAAGAACAGCTTAATGCCTTGGTGCAATACTGGCTGATGTATAAGCAATCGATGGAAGAATGATGGAAGAATAGTTTTCTCATCTAAAAAGCATTTGACATTAAAAAAGCTTAACCACTAATAGCGGTTAAGCTTTTTTTAAACCGAATGAAAACGCTTAGTTAACGCGCGTTTGATAATCACCGGTACGGGTGTCAACACGAACCACTTCACCTTGCTGGACAAATAACGGCACACGTACCACAGCACCTGTCTCTAGAGTTGCAGGTTTGCCGCCACCACCTGACGTATCTCCGCGCACACCAGGATCGGTTTCAGTAATTTGCAGTTCAACAAAGTTAGGCGGCGTTATAGATAACGGCACACCATTGAATAGAGTGATGGTGCAAAGGGCGTTACTGTTTTCTTTTAGCCATTTTAGCGCATCACCAACCGCGGTTTTGTCGGCTTGTAATTGCTCAAAACTTTCGGGGTGCATAAAGTGCCAAAATTCACCATCGTTATACAGATAGTTCATTTCGGTATCGATGACATCCGCCGCTTCCAAGCTGTCGCCCGATTTAAACGTTTGCTCGAGCACGCGACCACTGCGTAAGTTGCGCATTTTGACACGGTTAAAGGCTTGCCCCTTACCCGGTTTGACAAACTCATTCTCAAGAATGGCATACGGGTTGCCATCGAGCATGACTTTGAGACCAGCTTTAAATTCGTTAGTAGAAAAACTTGCCACGGAAGACTCCTAAGGGTTGTAAGTATTGTCATCAATAATTGGATGTGGGGTTTGCGCCTTGCTGTGCTAAAGCTGTCTATGACGCTCGAGGTTTATGAATAATTCGTATGCTTTGATAGCAGACGTACTAAGAGCGTATAATAGCGGCTTTTGGGCACAGGTATAAGGTTGTCATGATAAACCATTTAATCACACAAAAAAACTGGCAAACGCAATTATCCGAAGCGATAACCTCTATTGATGAGTTGCTTGAGCTATTAAAGCTTGAATCATTGCGCTCAGAGGTTTATATACCTGAGCATTTTGTGCTGCGTGTACCGCGCGGTTTTGTGGCAAAAATGACGGTCGGTGACGTTGATGACCCTCTGCTTAAACAAGTATTGCCCAATAAACAAGAACAAATCGCTGTGACCGGTTATGTGGCAGACCCTTTAAGCGAGAATACGCACAATCCGGTGAAAGGTTTACTGCATAAATACCAATCAAGAGTCTTATTAACCATTACGGGTGCTTGCGCCATCCATTGTCGTTACTGTTTTCGTCAGCATTTTGACTATAGCGCCAATATGCCAACCGCCGATGCCAAAGAGCATATTATCAATTATATTAGCGCCCATTCTGAGATTAACGAGGTGATTTTAAGCGGCGGTGACCCGTTAAATGTTACCAACAGACGCTTATTTGCTTGGCTCGATACCTTAGAGGCGATTCCGCAACTGACCACCATCAGGCTGCATACCCGTTTGCCATTGGTCATTCCAGCGCGTTTAGATGAGGCGCTATTAGAAAGACTGTCGCAAAGTCGCTGCCAAATAGTGATGGTGATTCATTGTAATCATGCCAATGAGATTGATGCGCTGACCGCTGAGTATTTGCAGCGTACGCGCGCAGCGGGCGTCACTTTATTAAACCAAGCGGTACTGTTAAAGGGTATTAATGATAGCGTGACGGTGCAAACGGCATTGAGTCAGCGCTTGTTTGCTGCTGGCGTCCTGCCTTATTATCTATACGTATTGGATAAGGTAGCTGGTGCTGCCCATTTTGATAGTGACGAGCAAGCTGTTATTGCGCTTTATTGGTCGTTACTGGCAGCATTACCTGGTTATTTAGTGCCAAAATTGGTGCGCGAACTACCGAATAAACCCTTTAAAGTACCGATTGATATTTACAATGAAACTTAAAATAGGCAATATGGTACATCAGAATTTTAGTAGACAAATAACGATTAAATTATTATTAATACCCCACTCTCAACTTGAAATAAGCA
>NZ_JADGFW010000040.1:0-353 GCF_016613355.1 Psychrobacter sp. M9-54-1
CATGCTTGGCATGATGAAACGGGAGTTTCCAAATCTGCCGAGCTACTCGCGATTTATAGAGCTAGTGCCGCGCAGTATCATGCCATTATGTGCCTACTTGCAAAGCATGATGGGCGACTGTACAGGTATCAGCTATATTGATTCAACCAAGATAGCAGTTTGTCATAACAAGCGTATCTACCGTCATAAAGTCTTTGAAGGACATGCAACCCGAGGCAAAAGCAGCATGGGCTGGTTCTATGGCTTTAAGCTGCATGCCATTATCAATCATAAGGGCGAGCTTGTATCTGTTAAAGTCACTGCGGGTAATACCGATGACAGAGTGCCTGTTAAGGATATGGCAACGTCTGTGT
>NZ_JADGFW010000040.1:407-59510 GCF_016613355.1 Psychrobacter sp. M9-54-1
TAAACCCACCATCAAAAACATGCCTCAGCAGGGACAGGTAGCCACATTGTAAATAGTATCACTGAGTTACAATGTGGCTTATCCCGAACTGGGGTTAATTAATAAAAAATGACTATCTAAAAAATATTTATTCAAAGTTTCACGTGAAACAAGAAAAACCGCTTTGTTTATCAAGGCGGTTTTTTTATAGAGTAAGAACTTGAGGTTAATAAACTAGCTAAAGAAAATCACTTTTAAGCCAATGAGTATAAGTACAAATCCGCCAAGCGCTTCCGCCTTATCCTCAAGATACGTACCTGATTTTTTACCCAAATAAACACCAAAAACGCTAAAAATAGCAGTAATAATAGCGATAATCAAACAGGCTAGCCACGCATTAAGCGCCAACAAATTCAGCGTAAAGCCAGCTGCCATGGCATCAATACTGGTCGCTATCGCAAGGGTAAACATGGTGCGATGATTGATATTTTTCTTTAGGCTGTCATTTATAGACACTGTCTCACTATTTATATGCAGCGCTTTATCTACCGCCTCTTCTCCATCTCCTAAAAACACTTCATAAAGCATTTTTCCGCCAAGACCGATAAGAATAAAGCCACCAATCCAAGGTGCAGCAGCAGCCAACCAGCCTAATAAAGCGGCGCCCAATAAATAACCAATCAGTGGCATCACGCCCTGCGCAATACCAAAATACAAACCTGCATAAATCGCCAAACGCAGCACATAATGACGATGCTGTTTTTGTGATTTCGCCCCTAGCCCAATCGCAACAGCAAACGCATCCATCGCAAGAGCAATGGCAAGTAATATAACTTCAATCATTTTATTCTTCGCTTATTTCTGCTTATTGTCATAAGTTTCACGTGAAACACTATATCAATCTAATCATTTACCTTTTCCCAAAAACTACGCTTTTTACCATGCTTGTCTTTAAGCATAATGACATATTCTTTATGGGACGCAAGTTCACTGTAAGGCTTAGACGATTTACTAATAACCGTATCAAGCCTGGTTAGACGATCGAAGTAGCGAGCGGCGTGACCATAAGCTTTGCTGCGAGAGCTGTCTAGAATATCGTTAAGTAAAGTGCGGTAAATAATAACTTGAAGTAAATCTGTCTTAGTTGGCAAATCTTTTAACATGCTTGTGAGATCTGTGTAATGCACATCAGCAAACTGGGAATGACGGGCAACTGCAACCTCATTAGCAAGCTCAATCTCTCCTATTTCTAGCAGTAGCGATGTGGCCATAAATACATTTTCTTGTTGTTCTGCCAGCTCATAAGCTCTTTGTCGCCACTTAGATTGCTGAGCAGGACTGGCCACAGCCATGATAGCTTTTAACCGCGAAGGGGTTGATTGTAGCTCAAACGCCTCGCCTAGCACCTCCATGAGCGCGTCGGTATCTTTTTGCATGTGATATATGTGACTCAGCCAATCCAAACGTCTGATCTTATCTAACAGACCATCGCTTTGCCACTCTTCATTTAAGTAGTGTAATGCCTTATCAAAAGCTCTTTGATTTAGCAGAAATGTTAGCAACTCTTCTAATCTTCGAGGATGAACCGGTCTAGTCTCTTGCATCTCAAAGAATATGGTTTCAAAAAAACCCACATCACCTAGCGCCCTTGTTAGGTTTTTTATGGCGATCTCAATTACCATTTTTTCATAGTTAATTGAAAAAGCATCATCAATTAAAGGGCTGTTTTGCCTTTCATTGAGCGTATCTTTAATTGCTTTTTTTGTTTGGATATTCTCACGCTCTTGTTGATAATCACCGATCAATCCACGTATCTCAGTCTCAGATAACAGTTGATCAATATTTTCTAATAAACTATCTTTGGTACCATAATCATTATCGTCAGCCAGCACTTTTACTTTCTTTATCCAAGCTTGACTGAGTATATCGCGCTCATCAACAGGTATGTCTCGCTTTTCTTGCTCATAGCAAGTGCTAGCCACTGCTAGCCAAAATGACGTCAAACTCCTATAAATATCACCGATATAACCGTTGGAATCATCAGCACGTTCTAGGCTAGCATTAGTAGACTCTATAAATAACTCAAGTAACGTCAAGCACTCTCGTGGTTGCGCAGGATAAAGGCTCATTATATCGCTGGCTAAGTGCTGAAGCTCAGTAGCAAATTCACTAGATTCCCAGTAATCTACAAACTTCCTTCGTCTTCTAAGTCCTTTTAGTGTAGTGGTTAACTTTTTTATAAGTTTAGGTTTATCTGATTGTAATAGCAGACGCTCAATTTTTTTATCGAGCATTTTATCTATACCATACACCTCAGAGACAAAATCAATTAAGGTCTTTTTTGATAGTTGTGACAAATACTTCTTTTGTTCTGCGTTTAGCATAGTATTCCCTTCACTACTTTATTGATAATATTTCACATGAAAAAAGCCACCTTGCGAGCAAGATGACTTTATACCAATAAACAATTATATTCAAACTTCAAAACTATAACTTCAAGGTCTATAAACTAAAAGCTTAAAAGCTAAATATCCAAATTAGACACGGTCAGCGCATTCTCTTCAATGAAAATACGACGTGGCTCGACATGGTCACCCATTAGGCAGGTAAACATATGGTCAGCGGCAATCGCATCTTCAATTGTCACGCGTAACATACGGCGGTTTTCAGGATCCATGGTGGTATCCCAAAGCTGATCAGCGTTCATCTCGCCCAGCCCTTTATAACGCTGAATCGCCAAACCACGACGCGCCTCAAGCATCATTTGTTGCCAGAGATAATCAAAATCGCGTACTGGGATATCTTTGGTCGTACCTGCGCTTGCTTCACGGCGGATAAAGGCATCTTCTGCAAGCAAGGTATTCCATTCAGCGGATAAGCGCAGCAGCTTGGTATACTCACCTGAATTGATAAAGCTGGCATCTAACAAATAATGATGCGCCAATTGATGCACATAAACAGTGATACGCGGTAACCATTGCGCTTTGGCAGATAAAGAATCACTGTCATCAGCAGATGTTTCACTTTCATCAAGTTCTACCACTGCGGTCATACCCAATAAATCAGCAGCGGCAGCATCCATATTTTTTGGTTGCGGCGCATGGATATTAACCAGTTCAATCTCAGGACTTAACTCACTACCGAACTGCTCAAGCTGCTCTTGTAACGACGCTCTCCATGCTTCCATCGCTGACTTATCATAGGTCATATCCGTGCTTAGCTTCGGCGTATGCGTTAATGCATCTAATAAAACGGCTGGATAACGAATCTGCAAACGCGCTTTGATAAGCTGGGTTTGGTTATAGTCATTGAGCAAGGTCTCAAGCGCTTGACCAGTAATAGCCGGCGCATCAGCACTGATATGCAACTTAGTATTATCGATTGTCGAGGATAATAAATACGCTTTTAAGGCTTCATCGTCTTTTAAATACAGCTCTTGACGACCTTTTTTTACTTTATAAAGTGGTGGCTGGGCGATATAAATATAACCGCGCTCAATCAATTCTGGCGTTTGGCGGAAGAAAAAGGTCAACAGCAGCGTACGAATATGCGAACCATCGACGTCCGCATCGGTCATGATGATGATTTTATGATAGCGTACTTTGTCCGGATTATATTCATCCGGGCCAATGCCGCAACCAAGCGCGGTAATCAAGTTACCAACTTCAGCAGAAGACAGCATTTTGTCAAAACGAGCACGCTCAACGTTAAGAATCTTACCTTTTAGTGGCAAAATTGCTTGGGTCTTACGGCTACGACCTTGCTTAGCTGAACCACCAGCAGAATCCCCTTCCACAATATAAAGCTCTGATAATGCCGGATCTTTTTCTTGGCAATCTGCCAATTTACCCGGTAAACCTGCGATATCTAGCGTGGTTTTACGGCGAGTCATCTCGCGAGCTTTACGCGCCGCATCACGCGCACGCGCCGCATCGATAATCTTATTGGCAATTGCTTTACCGGCACTTGGGTTTTCAAGCAAATAGTCGTTAAACTTATCATGCATGGCCGATTCAACGGCAGATTTCACTTCGCTCGACACCAGCTTATCTTTGGTCTGACTTGAGAATTTTGGATCGGGCACTTTTACCGAGACAATCGCTGTCAAACCTTCACGCGCATCATCACCCGTGGCGACGATTTTCTCTTTTTTGAATAAGTTTTCGCGATCCATATAGCTGTTAAGACCGCGCGTCAAAGCTGAGCGGAAGCCAGATAAATGCGTCCCACCATCACGCTGTGGGATATTATTGGTAAAACACAATACTTTTTCGTTATAGGTGTCCGTCCACTGTAGCGCCACTTCGACACTGATGCCATCGTCTTGCTCGCTGGTGAAATGAAAGACTTCATTGATACCGTCTTTGCCCGCATTGATGTAGCTGACAAATTCTGACAAGCCGCCCTTGTGCTCAAACTCATGACGTTTATCGATGCGCTCATCGGTTAGGACAATGCGCACGCCAGAGTTTAAGAATGATAGCTCACGTAAGCGTTTGGCTAAAATATCGTACTCAAAAATGGTACCAGTAAAGACATCGTTACTTGGATAAAAACGGATTTGCGTACCGGTTTTATCGGTCGCCTCCATCTGCTGAATATCGGCATCAGGAACGCCATCGGTATAGGTTTGATGATAATGATAGCCTTCGCGCCAAATATTCATCTCAAGCTTTTTAGACAAGGCGTTTACAACTGAAACACCGACGCCGTGTAGGCCGCCCGATACTTTATAGCTGTTGTCATCAAATTTACCGCCAGCATGCAGTACGGTCATAATAACCTGTGCTGCCGATACGCCCTCTTCTGGATGGATATCCACAGGGACGCCGCGACCGTTATCCATGACACTGACCGACTCGTCTTCATGGATAATGATATCAATTTGGTCGCAATGACCAGCCAGCGCCTCATCGATAGAGTTATCCACCACCTCAAAGACCATATGATGCAAGCCGGTACCATCATCGGTATCACCAATATACATACCCGGACGTACGCGCACCGCTTCTAGTCCGCGCAATACACGAATATCTTTGGAGCTATAATCAGAGGGCATTCCTTCAGGGGCTGCAGCAGGCGCAGTAATCTCTACAGCGCTGTCGCTCATCAATTGTTCGTGGTCGGTAGGTAATGAATCACTCATGTGTATTCCTTAATCTAGCCATTATCAGCTATATGTCATCTGCTCACCACAATGGCAACGCTCGACGACGTTATCTTAAATTTAACGTTTCATGGTCAAAATATGTAGTTATAGAGTTAGCAAAAGTTTTATCAGAAGTCGCCTAAAAGAAGATAAAACAGTAATAAAAAAGTGGACTTAAATACAGCCAATTTCTCAAAGACTGTTTTTAATATACGCTGTCATTTCTTTTACGTTTCATTAAAACAGCTTAGAAATAAGCATATATCTATCAAGCACTTAGAAGCTGAATATTATCAAAAAACCCTTAAACAATACTGATAAAAATTTATAAGATAACTTGCTGAGAACAGGGCAAAAATAAAGCTCTATTTTAACATTTTTCTGGCGCTAAGTCACTGTTTACTGACAGTTTTCTCGGTATCAAGCAAGTATTTTAGCAAGATCACTTTTCTACTACACCCACAAGCATAACAATGAAATTTTTCGGAAGATATGAAGTGTGGTTGATAAAAATGAAGCCCAAACTTAGCTGATATTCACCATCAAAACCAGTTTATAAAAGCGTTTTCTATAAACGTATTAGGCTTCCTTGTTTCACGTGAAACACGTTAGGTTCTGACCAATACTCATGCACCAACGGTAAGATATCTTCGGTTAAGCTGGTCATAAATACCTGACATGGCAGCTGCGCCAATGTCGACAACAGAATCTCTATCGCCCTAGCATCAAGTTCAGCGGTAATATCGTCTAGTAGCACTATTGGCGTGGCTCGCGCTTTGTTATGGTCATTTGGCAAAATAACACTGCTATTGTCTTGCTCTATGGTATAGGTAGAAGTGTTTTCATTAAGCAATAACGGTAATTGTGATAAGCGTAGAGCGGTAATTAACAGTTTTTTCTCGCCGCGAGAGAGAACGTTAGCGGCCTGTTCTTTTATAGTCGGTAGTTTGGCCGCAGTGTCTGCTTTTTCTATAGTTGTCGGTGCTGCGATTACACTACTGTCTGCCTCGTTGTTAGCAAGCTCTGATAAATCACTAGAGCGCCAATGCACATGAATATCGGCGCGGTGATTACCTATCCGCGTATAACCTAGCTGCAAATCCTGCTCCAAACGCTCGTTAAGCTGGATATCTAGCGGGATATTGGTGTCGTAGCCAGCGTTATAGCTTAAACTTAGTTGCTCAGCGTAGGTAGGCAATAACTGCGTGATACTCTTCGCAAAGTAAGGCTGCCAATCGCTAAAGACTCGCTCACGATAATGATGAATAAGAGCCGCATGACTAGCAAGCCCTTTGTCCCATGATTTTAACTCAGCAAGCTGCACTGGCGTTAAGTGACGGCTCTTTTTTAGCAAACTATTGCGCTGTTTTAGCAAACGCTGATAAGCGACCCATTGCGGATGAAAACCCTGTTTCATGTGAAACACTAGCCAATCTAATAGCTGCCGGCGACTGGCACTGCCCTGCTCTAACATATCCATCGATGACGGATCTATCAGTAATGTGGGTAGTTGCTCGGTTAAGATGCTTTGGTTATAAACCGTGGTTTGATTCAGCCGTAGAACCGTCGTTGCATCCGCTTGCTTTTGAATAGCTAAGGTACTGCCATCATTGAGCTTAGCGTGTACCGTTGCCGCATTTTGATGGTGCTGAATATAGCGTTTAGGCTGATGATGGCGGAAGCTTTTACCTCTTGAAAGCAAGAATATCGCTTCAAGTAATGAGGTTTTGCCACTGCCATTTGCACCGATAATAACGTTGCAAGCAGCAGTGCTTAAACTGATCTGGGTCAGATTACGCAGGTGTGAAATTTGTAGACGTTCAATCATAAGGGTGACAGCCGCCTATATTACGCCCACTATTTAGTAAGCAAAAGTTTATTACTGTTATTTTTCATAAGGTCACCAAGTTATATACGCATAGGCATAATAACATACTGATGAAAGTCATCATTGAGCTGATTGACCAATACCGAGGCATTGGATTGGCTCATATGCATTTGCAAATCACCTTGAATCACGCCCAAAACGTCTTGTAGATACGCCGCATTAAATGACAACTCCATCGGCTCGCCTTGGTACTTTGCTTGTATCATCTCGACTGCCTCGTCTTGCTCAGCATTATTAGCACGAACTTCTACCATGCCATCACTGGCAAAATTAAACACCACACCGCGAGATTTCTCATTACTTAAAATTGCCACACGGCGCAGCACATCAGTCATTTTTTCTTGGTTAAATAGTGCCAATTTATCGGTATTACTTGGCATGACACGGCGATAATCAGGGAATTTACCATCGATAAGACGCGCGGTAAAGGTCACCATTAAATCATCACTCACCTGCCCTGTACTATCCACATCACCAAAGGGTAAGCTTACTTGTAAGAATTCACGGCCAAAACTCAATGTCACAGCGTTATCTTTGTCGCCCAGCATCTTGCCAAGCTCAGAAGCCAAACGCTCAAGCTCAATCACCGCTTTACGCGGCAAAATCGCTTGCATACTTAAGTCGCTACTGACATCAATAACACTACGCGCTAACGCCAATCTATGGCCGTCAGTCGCAACCGTAGTCAGTTGCTGCTGTGACACATCAAATAGCATACCAGTCAAATAGTAACGAACATCTTGGATAGCCATTGCGAACTGGGTTTTATGAATCAAATCGGTCAAACGACTACGACTGATAGTCAAAGGTGTGATATTTTCAGGATTACCAAGACTTGGGTAATCTTCACTTGGTAATGTACCTAAAGTAAAACGACTTTTACCACTGGTCAGCAGGCAGCGCTCATTTTCTTGAGTGGACAGATTAACTTGCGCTTGCGTGGGCAATGATTTACAGATGTCTCTGAGCTTTGTGGCAGGTAATGTAGTGGTACCTGCTTCGATACAGGCACCAGCAGGCAATTTTAATGTCGATGTCAGCTCTACTTCTAAATCAGAGGCAGTTAAAATAAGCGCCGCCTCAGACAATTGCAGCTTAATATTGCCCAAGATAACCATGTTGTGGCGCTTATCGGCGGCCTTGGCAATCAAGTTAATGGCTTTTAGTAACGACTCTCGATTAATCGATAATTGCATGCTTAGTTACTCTTGTTTATTAGTTACTCTTATTAAAAGAATTTTTATACGTTTTTAAATCATAGGGTTTTAAAATAATGGCTTAATAATACCTTGTCTACTGATGATAATCCATACAGCGTCTGTCCGCTAATCATTAAAATATTATAAATCATATCGACTCGTGACAACATTATGACGCCATAAGCTTCTAACCCGCTTGCAACATCAAGGCAAGCGTTTTGTAATCCTTATCAAACGCGGGGTCAGCGGCGCGTAGCTCATTGACCTTATCACAAGCATGCATCACTGTCGTGTGGTCGCGTCCACCAAATGACTGACCAATCTCAGGAAAGCTATCACTGGTTAATTCGCGTGATAACGCCATCGCTATTTGTCGTGGTCTAGCAATGCTGCGCGTACGTTTACGACCCATGATATCTTTTACGCTTACATCGTAGTATTCGGCGACCACTTTACGAATATTATCCATATTTACCGCTTGCACACGCATCGCAACGATATCTTTTAGGGCGTATTGCACCATCTCAAGTGTAATGGGCGCTCCCGTCAAGTTGGCATTGGCAAACACTTGGTTTAGTGCACCTTCTAATCGCCTGACATTAGAAACCACGTTTTGAGCGATGAATAGGGCACACTCTTTAGGCAGGCTCATGCCGTACGATGCCGCCTTTCTTTGTAAAATTTGTACTCGAGTGTCAATCTCAGGTGGATCTACTGCAACCGTCAAACCCCAAGAAAAGCGCGACCTGAAACGCTCGTCAAACTCCGTCATTTGTGATGGATGACGATCTGATGCCAGAATCAGTTGCTTATCACCGCTGGTAAAATCTGCAAATAAGGTTAAAAACTCATTACTACTTTTTGTTTTACCAGCTAATACATGAATATCATCTACAATTAATAAATCTACTTTTTTTATTTTCTTTTTAAAATCTTCTATTTTATTATTTCTTAATGAATAAACTAATTGATTAATAAATTTTTCAGATGTGAAATAATAAAAACTTAGATTATTTTTTAAATAGCGATGCGCTACAGAATGCATTAAATGCGTTTTTCCCAAACCAGAAGGTCCGTATATAAATAAAGGATTGTGACGATTTTTTGATTGGCGTTTTCCAAGCTCGTAACAGGCCTTATAAGCTAAGTTATTAGACTTACCAGTGACAAAGGTTTCAAAGGTGAAGTCAGGATTCAGATAGCTTAATGATTTGGCATCGGCAGACTCAATCAGTTCTGCATGACGCATATTGGCATCGATATCCGCTCTAGCAATATCATTATGCGTGCTTTGAAAGTTGTAATCAGCAGGGGGAGGGGAGGGCTGGTCTTCTTCAAACAATGAGCCTGACTGGGCCAGATTACTATCAACCATCTCACGGCCAGCATTATCAACACGTACAATAACGGCTTCAATACTACCTTGGCTATGTTTAGCAACCAACTGCTCGATGTCGTGTAAATGATTCTTTTTGATATAGGTTACAAAGTAATCATTAGGAGCAAGAATAATCAAGCTATTGGCTTCTTGATGTGCAGATAACGGTCTCAACCACATCGTAAAGACATTATCTTTAACATGATAACGTAAGTCGTTTAGGCATTTATCCCAAATAGTTGCTGTATCAATCATGAAAAATACTAACCCCATAGTCCAAGGTAATCGGTCAAAAGAACGTCATTTTTATAGTGTAAATTTATCAGCTTTAAGCCCCAGAAAGCCTCTTTTCTTAACAAAGATATCTTATGGTCACATAACTCAAAATCATACATCTCGTAGGGCGCCAATCTAACACAAACAGCCTGTGGATAATACCTTGTTTTTTGTGGATAAGACTGTGGATATTTTTGTGGATAAGTATATATCATGAGTTATCCATATTCCACCCACAGGTTATCCACAACCTTACCCATAGCCTATTATTTTGATAATAAAGTAAAAAATCGAGTTAACCACAGATAATATGACCCCCAATAACAACAATACTTATATATATTAATAGTTAATTATTATAGAGTACGATACAAACTGTGGATAAGTTTTAAAAATTGATTATCAAAATAGCTTTTCTAAAAGATAATTTGGGTCTACTGATATGAGTTTATTTAACTAAATCTCTTAGCTGTAAATATCTCATTACCGATAAATATAAGAAAACTTACTCTGTTGTAAAATCATCTGTATGAAAACGGAGCAAATTAGTTCGTTGACCAAAATACTATGCAGTGGTATAATCCTCCGCTATTACGAATTTAGTCCATTATTTTGATAGGTGAGTTATGAAACGTACATTCCAACCAAGCGTGATCAAGCGTAAACGTACTCACGGTTTCCGTGCACGTATGGCAACCAAAAAAGGCCGCCAAGTCTTAGCTCGTCGCCGCGCTAAAGGACGTCATCGCCTTACTGTATAATTAATCAGTAGATTGCGATAAGCATGGCCGATAGTGCTTGTTGTGTTTCTATTATTTTATAGATTGCGATCGTCAAGCATCACAACTGTCACTCAGCCATATATTAAAAGCGCCCACATAGGCGCTTTTTTTGTCTCTATACTTTGTTATTCTTTCTACGCTATTATCTCTGCTAGTGTTACTAGCTCTTATATTAGGTTGTATTATGTCCAATACCGTTTCAGCGCCCCCTAATGCTCGATTTACCAAAGCACAGCGTCTACTCACGCCTTCGTCCTTTCGCGAGGTATTTGACGCGCCTGAGCGTAAGCTGCATCAGAGTCATTTAATGGCGTTTGTACGTAGCAATCATTGTGAACAGCCTCGAGTCGGTATGGCCATTACCAAACGTAAAGTACCGACGGCTGTCACACGAAATTTAATCAAACGCCATGTTCGTGAACAATTTCGTATAAAGGCAAGTCACTTAGAAAACAAAGATATTGTATTTATTGTCAAAAAGTCTATGAAGCAATTGAATAATAAAGAAATAATAAATGAAATTAATAATATCTTTAAAAAAATAGAAAAAAAATAAAATGAATTTTTTATTAAAAGTAGTAAATAATTTTTTATATAAGTTGTTTTATTATTTTATCGTTTTTTATCAAAAAGTAATCAGTCCTATTTTACCTGCGCGCTGTCGTTATTATCCAACTTGCTCAAATTACGGTAAACAAGCTTTAGCATGGCATGGCGTTTGGTTAGGTAGTTGGCTATTATTAAAACGTATTAGTAGCTGTCATCCGTTAGGCGGACATGGCATTGATTTTGTGCCACTACCTTTGTCTTCTTATCATTATCAATATATATCGCCTACGACACCAGTTCATGGTAAAGCTCAAAGCTGGTATGTTTATAAAGATACTAAGAGCTATGTGGCTCGCCTAAATCATCTAATGAAGTCGATATAAACTTTATTATCGACTGAGAAGTTGTGGATATCTTTTAAGTTACCCACAAGTTATCCGCACGCTTGTATCATTTAGAGCGGTTTTTTAGTAAAATGATGAACATTTTATGTGATTGACTGCTGGTATGACTGCTAGGAAAGGGTTTGATACTGTGTGGTGGTCATGACACATGCCTGATTTTTCATTCCCTAATTTTTTAATCTAGGAAAGGTTTATGCAAAAGATATTTCGGGTGATGATCATCATTGCGATGCTAATCACCGCTTATCTGCTGATTTTAGCATGGCGAGATGATTATGCCGATGCACCAGCTGTAGACGCGGTACCAGAAACGTCAACATCGGTAGGGGCTGATATTCCTGCTACCACTGGCGCAGCAGGTGATATTCCAGCACAAACGCTACCAGTTGATGCGGGCGCTGTTGCGGAGGCACCTGCGACCAATACGGGTCTCATCACGGTCACAACCGATCGCTATGACATTAAAATCAATCCAGAAGGCGGGGATATCGTTTATGCGGCATTAAAGCAATATGATGCCACGCTCAATAGCGAAAAACCTTTTGTGTTGTTAGAAAATAATAGCGGTCGCGTTTACGTGGCACAATCTGGTCTTATCGGTCCAAACGGTATTGATACCGCCGAAGGTCGCGCCAAATATAGCCACGCTGCCAATAATTATGTGATGGAGAAAGGTCAGCAAACCTTATCAGTACCGCTTACCTATCAAAAAGATGGTGTAACGGTTACTAAGACCTTTACTTTTACCCAAGATAAATATCCGATTGATATCAGCTATCAAATCCAAAATGCTTCTGCCAATGCTTGGCAAGGTCAGATGTTTGCGCAGTTAAAGCGTGACGATAGTAAAGACCCTGGTATGTCTGATAAAGGCGCGCTAAGCATGGCGACGTATTTGGGCGGCGCTTGGGGCACACCTGAGGACCCTTATAATAAATTAAAATTCGGTAAATTTAACGATGGTGAGTTGACCACGACCAGTGATGAAGGTTGGGTTGGCATCGTTCAGCATTACTTTGTTTCTGCTTGGACGCCTGAAAACTTTACGGGTAAGTTCTTTAGCCGTGAAACGGGTAATGATTACTTTATTGGTTTTAACAGCCAGCCTGTTAATGTGGCACCGAACAAGCAAATTACCTTAAATGCAACTCTCTATGCTGGTCCAAAAGTACAGTCTGAGCTAAAAGAGGTGGCAGTAGGTCTGAATCAAACCGTCGATTATGGCTTACTTTGGCCAATATCAAAAATATTATTTGCGATTTTGGATGGTATTCATAAAGTCATCGGTAACTGGGGCTGGTCAATTATTCTGTTGACGCTGCTGGTTAAAATCGCCCTGATGTGGGTTTCTAATAAAAGCTACTACTCAATGGCGAAGATGCGTGCTATCGCCCCAAGACTGGCTGCATTAAAAGAAGAGCACGGCGACGATCGTATGAAAATGTCGCAAGAAATGATGGCAATTTATAAAGAAGAGAAAGTCAATCCGATGGCGGGTTGTTTACCTATCTTAATGCAAATGCCTATTTTCTTAGCACTGTACTGGGTATTGGTTGAAAGTGTTGAGCTGCGTCATGCGCCTTGGATACTGTGGATTCAAGATTTATCAGCGATGGATCCATGGTTCATTTTACCGCTCTTAATGGGTGCGTCGATGTTTATCCAGCAGCAACTAAATCCGCAGCCAGCTGATCCAATGCAAGCGAAAGTGATGAAGTTTTTACCGATTATTTTCACCGCATTCATGCTGTTCTTCCCAGCAGGTTTGGTACTATACTGGACGGTGAACAACTTATTTAGCATGACCCAGCAGTACATCATCAACCGTAAAGTTGAAGAAGAACAGAAACGTCGTACCGTGAAAGTTCTGGATTAAATAAAGTTCAAGTCTAAAAAACCATCGCTACGGCGGTGGTTTTTTTATGTATCAAAGAGAATGCTTTTCTTGTGTTAATAAACAAGGAAAATAGCTATATAACCATACTTTAGGATTTTAATAATCTACTCGTTGAAGTTTGCTTTGTCAGTGCCTGCTAAGCCGTCTATAATGGGGTTTTTGCTTATTGAGAGTGATTGTGGATTCTTTAGAGATGGCACTAGCCGCCGATAATTTGGATGAGTCACCTAAAAATTCTAACGTATCTGGACTTCCGACCATTGCGGCGATTGCTACACCGGTCGGGCGTGGTGGCGTCGGAGTTATTCGTCTGTCAGGCGCGCGTGCTTACGATATTGCTTGTCAGCTTACTAGTAAGTCGACTTTCACGCCGCGTATGGCCAGTTTTTGCCGTTTCTATCAGGCTGATGGCACGACCATTGATGAAGGTTTGGTGCTGTACTTTAAAGGTCCGCACTCGTTTACTGGCGAAGATGTGATTGAGCTGCAAGGTCATGGTGGCATGATTTTACAAAATCAGCTGCTAGCGCGGGTGTTTGAATTGGGCGCAAAACAAGCGGGCGCAGGGGAATTCTCTTACCGCGCTTTTGATAATGATAAATTGGATTTGGTGCAAGCAGAAGCCATCGCTGATGCGATTGATGCCACCAGCGCCGCTGCTGCCAGTAGTGCAATTCGCTCGCTTAGCGGTGAGTTTTCCCAAAAAATTAATCAGTTACTTGAGCAATTGATTCATCTGCGCTTGCACGTCGAAGCGGCGATTGATTTCCCTGATGAAGAAGACGTTGATTTCTTATCTGATGGGGTTATTCAAGATAAGCTTGAACAAACACAATCCAAAATACAGCAAGTGCTAGCGACCGCCAAGCAAGGTCAGCTATTACGTGACGGTATTCATGTGGTGCTTGCTGGCAGACCAAATGCGGGTAAATCAAGCTTGCTGAATCGTTTGGCAGGGCAAGAGCGTGCTATCGTGACCGATGTCGCTGGGACAACGCGCGATACCTTACAAGAGACCGTCGTGCTTAACGGCTTAACCTTGCATCTAACCGATACCGCAGGTCTGCGCGAGACTGAAGATACGGTCGAGCGTATCGGTATTGAGCGTGCGCGTACGGCAATTACGCAGGCTGATATGCTTCTGATGGTCTATGATGTGACTCGTGACCTTGCAAGTGACACCACACCATTACAGCTGGCTGAGCAGCTATTTGGCGAGTTACCAGAAGCCAAGCGCTTACTAATTATTGCCAATAAAAGCGATTTATTGAACGATAACAGCAGTGAAGAAAGAATCGCTACTTCACAAGCAGAAATAAAAAATCGTGGCTATGAGCAGGTGAATGTTTCATGTGAAACAGATGCAGGAATTGATGATTTGGTCGAAACCTTATGTGCTAAAGTAGGCTTTCATCCGCCAGAAAATAGCTTAATCGCCCGTACACGACATATTGATGCGCTAAGACGTACCGCTGATTCCTTAGCAGAGGCACATGAGCAGCTGACAGTGTTTAAAGCAGGTGAGTTGGTGGCAGAAAGCCTACGCCAAGCGCAGCAAAGTTTGGGAGAAATTACTGGTGAATTTAGCGCTGACGATTTATTAGGAAAAATTTTTGGTAGCTTTTGTATTGGCAAATAACGAGTAAAAGTCTGCTTCTTTATCTGCATAGTAAAATTATCATTTTTTAGAAAATTTAGTTTTATCAATAATTATATTCGCCCTCACTATTAACCTAAGGAAAAGCGTATGCATTGCCCATATTGTAATGCGTCAGATACCAAAGTTATCGACTCACGGCTAGCAGCTGATGGCGCGCAAGTACGCCGCCGCCGTTCATGTAATAGCTGTCAGGAACGCTTTACGACCTTTGAAGTGGTAGAAGTGGTAATGCCGCGTATTATCAAATCAAGTGGCAAAATCGAACCTTACGATAATGACAAATTGCGCCGCTCGATTTTATTACCGCTACAAAAACGTCCGATTACCATCGATGAGCAAGAAGCGATGATTAGTCGTATCGAGAAGCGCGTACGCCAAATGGGCGAGCGCGAGGTGAGCAGTAAGGTCTTGGGTGAGATTATTATGAGTGAGCTTAAAACGCTCGATGATGTCGCTTATGTGCGTTTTGCCAGTGTTTATCGTGATTTTCAAGATATCGACGCCTTTCATCAAGAAATTGCCAATATCCGTCCTAATGAAAAATAAGCATCACTCATGCTAAGTATTTAGCCTGCTTTCAAGTTTATATTGCTTACTCACTCTACTCTATAAAATCTTTAATAATAATTATCAGTTGTTGATTAAGTCCACCTTTATGTCAAACTCAAAACACTCTCAAGACGCCAAAGATCGCTATTTTATGATGCTTGCCATTGAGCAGGCCAAGCGTGGTTTGTATACGACGCGTCCCAATCCCGCTGTCGGCTGTGTGATTGTGCAAGCGGATAAAGTGGTTGGCCAAGGCTTTCATCCAAAAGCAGGGCAGCCGCATGCTGAGGTTTTCGCCTTAAAAGATGCTGGCATGCAAGCGATGGGCGCGACCGCTTATGTGACATTAGAGCCTTGTAGTCATACCGGACGTACACCGCCTTGTGCCCTAGGTCTTATTGAGGCTGGCATAAAACGTGTTGTCATTGCCGGTCTCGATCCCAATCCACAGGTAGCTGGTCGCGGTGTGAAACTTTTAGAACAAGCAGGCATTGCTGTTACCGTCGGCGTGCTGACAGCGCAAGCAGAAGCTTTAAATAAGGGCTTTTTAAAGGCGATGCGTAGCCAAATGCCTTATGTTAGGCTTAAAATTGCCACCAGTCTTGACGGTCGTACGGCGATGGCGTCTGGAGAGTCGAAGTGGATTACCGGCACGGCGGCGCGCGAAGATGTACAGAAACTGCGTGCGCAAAGTGGCGTTATTATCACAGGCAGTGAAACGGTCATCGTTGATAATCCGCAATTAAACGTGCGCTCTAATCAACTAGGTATTAATCCTGAACAAGTACCACAACCTAAAATAGTGATACTCGATAGACGAGGGCGATTAGAACACGATTTACAGTCTGACTATCAGCTATGCCAGAGTCCAGAAACTCTTTATTGGCATGAAGAAAACTTAATTGAGTTATTAAAGAACTTAGTGAGTGACCATCACTGTTATGACGTCTTAGTAGAGGCGGGCGCAAGCGTTGCAGGAAGCTTTTTACAACTGCAACTGGTAGATGAGCTCATTGTTTATCAAGCACCTTGCTTATTAGGCACACAAGCACGGCCTATGGTCGCTATCAATCCATTAGCGTTAGCGCAGCAGCTACGTTTTGATATCCATAGTCATGAGCAGCTTGGTACTGATCTTAAGCTTACCTTATTACCTGTATAGTCGGCGTTATAAAAGCCTTGTCTTTCAATATTTTACCCACAAGATTAAACTTACATACAATGTATGTGGATAAGTGGAATAGTTTTATAAAGGTTTCACATGAAACTGTGTATAACTTTGTTTCACATGAAACTTACTAGTAATTGTTAATAATGTTTTAAAGTTATAATTTATTTAAAATCAGTTACTTATGTATATAGCTCAAGTGTAGTGAATAATTATTAAAAAGCAGACTTATTGTGGATAACTCTTTAAAAACCAAGTTTCTCATACTACTACTCCTTATGTCAGCGCTAGTTATCCACAGTTTATCCGCTGAGTCTTTTTATTCTCGCTAATTTTATAGTAAGCGCTATAAACAGCTTAAAGACTAATAGCGATTATCGTTATTGATTTTGAATGCAATAATAGGTTTAAATAATATATGCTGCCTTTAACGGCCATAAAAAATACCAAGAGGTTAATATGTTTACTGGAATTATAGAAAGCGTTGGCAAAGTAAAGTCCATGCAGCCAACGGGCGGTGATATCCGCTTGACCATAGAATCTGCTGGCTTAGATTTTAGCGATGTGAAACTAGGCGACTCGATTGCTTCAAATGGCATTTGCTTGACGGTGGTGGAGTTTGGTAGTAATTATTACTCTGTCGATGTTTCACGTGAAACTATTGCTCGTACAGCGCTGGCAGATTTAAAGCCCGGTTATGCGGTGAACTTAGAAAAAGCCATGCTACCAACCACCCGTTTTGGTGGGCATATTGTTGCCGGTCACGTTGATGGGGTAGGCGTGGTTAGTAAATTGCAAAAAGATGCACGCTCACTTTATATTGAAATTGAGATACCGCACGAGTTGGCACATTATACGGCTACCAAAGGCTCTATTACCCTTGATGGTATCAGTCTCACTACCAACTTAGTCCGCGATAATATCGTTTCGCTCAATATCATTCCGCATACCGCGCAAGTCACCAATATTGCCCAGCATTGGCTGGTAGGTAGTAAAGTCAATGTTGAGGTCGATATTGTGGCGCGCTATTTAGAGCGTTTACTAAGCAAATCGCAAGCGGATAATGCACATGTTAGCAGCCCGCAAAGTACGATTACTGAGGCGTTTTTAGCTGAGAATGGTTTTATGAAATAAGGGTTAAATAGCCAAAATCATCACCAAGCTGTTATAAAAGACAGATCTTGCAAACGCTTATTGGTTTTTAATCAGCGTTTGCAAAACAGTTTTTAGCTTTTGTTTATTAATAGGCTTGGCCAAAAACTCATCCATGCCCACTTGTAAACAGGCGATTTTATCTTCTTCGCTGTTATTTGCGGTTAGCGCAACGATTGGAATATCATCGCCTTGCGCGCGAATCGCTTGGGTCGCTTGCAGTCCATCCATCACTGGCATCCGGCAGTCCATCAAAATAAGCGCAATTTCCTGACGCTGCGCTTGCAATTTGTTTAACGCCTGCTGCCCATCTTCTGCCACGATACTGCGATAACCAATCTTTTCTAGTATTTTACAAGCTATTTTTTGATTGGTTGGACTATCTTCTACCACTAAAATCAGTGGCGCTAATGTTTCATGAGGGGCGTTATCTGCGCCTAACGGGCTACTGCTTTGCTGTTTGTTTTCTTGGCTAGTTATTTGCGGTAACAGTGTTTGTCTAACGGGTAGGGTTAATCGCAGTAATTCAGAGAGTGATAATGCCACATCGAGTGGTTTGTTTAAAAAACCGTCACATTGATCCAGTAACATAGAAGGAATGCGGCGCTCAGCTTTCATACTGACCAATATTTTTGGCAGCGCAGTATTAGACAGTAAGCTATTTAGAGCCTGCTGTTTATCGATATCTATACGTGCTTTATTTTCTGATTTCTCCAATTTATTTTCAGCGTCTATATTTTTATCATCAATGTTTATTTGATGTGATAACGCGAGCGTGATGTCTTCATAATATTCGTAATCTAAGAGCAAAATAGGTGCAAGTTTTTGCGCATCTTGCGCCAGTTTATTATTTATTTGCTCAAGCGCCACTCTATCTATAGACGTGGAAATAGTGGCTGGGATAGATAAATAAGCGCACAAATCGCGTAAATGCTTGGCTCGCAGCGGTTGTTTAATGACGGCAATAAGATGAATATAAGTCAATTGCGGATTAAAGTGGTAAATAGGCTGATAGGCTGGTCGTCTACAAGGCAAATACAGCTTAAAAGTACTGCCTTTATTAAGCGTGCTTTTCATCTCAATAAAACCGCCTAATAGTTTAGCGAAGCTATTAACGTCGTTTAATCCGAGCCCTTTTATGGCGCTGTTTTTGTGCGCGTAGTTAATAGGGTGGTTTTTGATGTGAACACTGTTTTGGCTGTTGCTTTCATTAAAATACGTCAGCAGTTGGTGCTGCTTTGCGATATCGATGCCTGTGCCGCTGTCTTTTATACTAAACCGAATCCAGTCGTGCGATGGATGAATGGTAGTGTTTGATTTATCTAGATTGCCGTGATTCGTATCATGGCTGTTATTAGAAATGTGCTCTTTATCTACCTCGCCTATACTGGTACTTTTGATATCAGCTATGTCCGCATTGGTCACCGCATCGATGGTAAGTGACACATAGCCAGAATTGGTAAATTTAATCGCATTATCTAATAAATTACGTAGGATTTGCTGCAAGCGCCTATAATCGGTATCGATACAGCGCGGGCTGTCAGGCGCAAAAAAATACAAGAGCTCAAGTCCTTGCTGCCTTAAGCTTTCTACCATCGATTGACTGACTTGTTGACCAAGCTTATAAATATCCACCGCTTCAATAGATAGACGGGATGTACGAACCTCTATCTCTCCTATATCTAACATGTCGTTTAGCATCGTCAGCATAGAATGGCTGGTTTGAGTCAAAGTCGTAACGATTTGATGTTGCTTAGCGCTCAGATTATCGGGATTGATAGGTTCTAACGTGTCAATCATGGCTTCTAACGGCAGGCGTAAATTATGCCCCATCGTTGATTTAAGTGCTTCAAACTCATCAAGCTGACGTTGTAGTTGACGGTTTTGCTGCTCCAAATGCGCGGTCTGTTCGACAAGTTCGTGAATATTATTTAGGAGGACGGTAAAACCATGCACCTGCCCGTGTTCGCCAAACCAAGGCGTGATATGCAACTGATAAGCTTTTTTATTGTGCAAACCATAAACCAATAGCGTGCGCGTGACTCGCAAATCCGCCAACTTTTGTAGCAGGGCTTGGGTTGATTCGTCTTTAGCAAAGAAAAAATCGGTCAGTTGATAGTTGCTATCGCTGTGAAAGGTGGTGTCAAATACTTGCTCAAAGCGATGATTAAAAAAGCTGATTTGGCCATGTCTCATAATCATCAGCATCGGCAGCGGCGCATGATCGACCAATCGCTCTAAACGATGCTTTAGGGTGGTAATGCGCCGATGGTTGCTGTGCAGCTGATAACTGATACGGCTCAGCGCGTGACCTAAACGCAAAAATTCATCTGTGGTTTTCTTTTCGATAAACGGCGGCGTGATATAACCATCCTTGGTATGGCTACTTAGCTCATTGGTATAAATGAGCAGCTGTTCCCAGTTGGCACGCCGTTTTAGGGTATAGAGTAAGGCCATGGCAAAAAGTAAGATGGCTGTCATCAGTGGCAGCCAATAGCGATACGACATCCAATTGATATCAAGCGCTTCATGCCGCAGTATCAGGTACACCTTGTGACCATTTTCAAGTTCAATGGTGCCAACCAAATTGCGATTATTTAGCTCGTAGGCACTATGATGATTGCTAGCAGAGGGCAAGGAAGTGATAACGTTGGGGAAGGTGATACCGGCAAATTCCCGTTCATTAGGACGGGTATGACGATGAATATAAGTCTGTCCAGACGGCATCATAAAAATCAGCTGATAGCTGATGTCTTTTAGAAAAGGTTTTTTTAAGACCTTTTTAATGTCAGTATTGTCAGGGTTGGCAAGCTCAGAAATCTCATACTGCAATGCATAAAAGCTCTCTATGCTGTCTTGCTTACTATCCTGCCTTATCTCATAAAACATGGTGAAGTAATACACTGACAACATCGCCAATAATGTCAGCGTATAAAAAATCAGCAAGCGTTGTAGAGACTGGAACTGTTGCATAAAAGCATGACCCTAAATCGACCGTAAGTCGGTGTGATGGCGCATCGTAAAATAATGATAAATCTGACAGATTTGCTTGCTGTGGCTTATTTGAGGAATAAGTAGCTGAGCCTGCTTACTATTATAGAGATAAATAGCACCATTAATAGCGCTGGATGGCTGCTATTACAATCATGGCACAACACCACAAACTCACCTATAATAGACAAATTAACCATAAATACTGCCTGACTATGACCACACTTGCTGCACAATCTGATATATCTATTGACGCCAATCAAGCTGAGCAAAGCGCCGTAACCGAAATACCAACAGTCGCTAAGCCGCTAAGAGTGATATTTGCCGGTACACCTGAGTTTGCTGCTGTCAGCCTTGAAGCGCTTATCAAGCAGCAAGATGCGTTGAATATAGATATCGTTGCGGTCTATACCCAGCCTGATCGCAAAGCAGGGCGCGGGCAAAAGTTATCAGCATCTGCCGTCAAGCAAGTGGCATTGGCAAATGACATCGCGGTTGAGCAGCCTCTCACCTTTAAAAAATCTAGCACAGAAGGTATGGCTGCACGTGAGACTTTACGTACTTATCAGCCAGATGTCATGATTGTCGCGGCTTATGGTCTGATTTTACCGATTGGCGTATTGTCCACGCCTACTTATGGCTGTCTAAATATTCATGCTTCGCTGTTGCCACGTTGGCGCGGTGCGGCGCCTATTCACCGTGCATTACTGGCGGGCGATTCTGAAACCGGCATTACTATTATGCAGATGGATAAGGGGCTTGATACTGGTGATCTGCTCCACAAGGTCAGCGCGCCTATTGAAGCTGATGATACGGCCGCCAGCTTGCATGATAAGATGGCAGCACTTGGCGCGGCGGCTATTACTACCGTATTAAAAGACTTGGCGCATTACCAAGCACAAGCGGTTGCTCAAGATAATAGCAAAGCCAATTATGCGGAAAAATTGGTCAAAACCGAAGGCGAAATCGACTGGACGCAGTCTGCTACACAGATTGAACGTCAGATTCGTGGGTTGACTCCTTGGCCTGGTGCCTACACCTTTTTAGCAGGGCAGCGCGTCAAAATTTTGGCCAGTCTGCCGGTAAATACATCACAGCAAACCATTAAGCCTGCGGGCACTGTTATCAGCGTTGGGCGAAAAGCCATACTGGTCGCTTGCGGCAAAGACACTACTAGCGAACCACAAAGTAATGAATACTCAGCGACGACTTTGGCGATTACCAGCTTACAATTTGCAGGTGGTAAGCCAGTGACTGCTGAGCAAATTTGCCATGGTAATCAATTAAACGATGGCGATCAGTTTATGGCAGAAGTAAAGTAACTTACTTACGCTTAATGTATTTAATAACAAGCACTCTAACTTTTATCAGACGCTGTCGATCAGACGTCAAGGAAATTCAATTTAATGAGACAAACCAGCACTGCACCAAGAAATAATAAGCTCAAACCGTCAAGCAACCTTATTATGAATGGTAGCGTCCGTGTCCGGGTGATTCGCACTTTATTGGCCATTCAAAATGGCCAATCACTTGCCAGCGTCCTTGACCCGTTACTCAACAGTCTGCACGACGGCGATAAAGGCTTTGCACATGCCTTACTACTGGCGACACTGCGTCAGTGGTACGCGCTGGCGCGTTTGCTCGATACGCTAGCAGACAATCCTATCGATGAGGTCGAAGTTCGTACGACTATTCAAGTGGGCTTAGCGCAATTGCTGTATTTAGAAGTGGCGGACCATGCAGCGATTCATGAAACGGTTGAAGCGGCAAAAGAGATTGATTTTGCCCATGCAACAGGTTTGATTAACGCTATCTTGCGTAAAGTCGCTAAGAATCCTAGCAAATTTCGTAAAAAATGTGATAAAAAGCACAGTCTGCCGAACTGGCTTGCTTATCAGCTTAAGCAGGACTGGGGCGAGCAGTATGACGAGCTGATGCAAGGTTTGCGCCATGCAGCACCGATGTTTTTACGCGTAAACTCAGCGGTTAGCTCAGTAGAGGATTATCAGAAAACACTTGATGGGGCAGAAATTGATGCAGACATCGTTGAGCTAACGACTGGTTTTAATTTACCGAACTCATCAGATACAGCTATAGCAACAACGCTATCCACCAAAGGTCTCCGGCTACATCAAAGCACAGCCGTAAACGCTTTGCCTGATTTTGCTTTTGGAGTTGCCAGCGTACAAGACATGCATGCTCAACTTGCTGCTCCGATTATTAATAAAGCGTTAATGGCTAAAATAAGCACTGATAAATCTAATACAGACATTGATTCAGAAGCCAATAATAATGAGCTGCATATCTTAGATGCTTGCGCGGCACCCGGTGGTAAATTGGCTCACTGGTTAGAGCTCATAAGCGCTAATAACGAATCATCGTTGTTTCACGTGAAACAAGATGATGCTAAATCGACACCAGTAATAACTGATATCAAGGTAACAGCTATCGATAATGAAGCGCCGCGTATTGAGCGTATTCGTGAGAACTTACAGCGCTTAAATTTAAGTCAGTACGATTTGCAGCAAGCAGAGAAAAGTGTCGCACTGAATATTGTCTGTGCTGATGCCACCAGATGGCAGCATGGGAAAAATAAAAAAGCGGCTACCAATGAGCCGGTATTTGATGCAATATTACTCGATTCTCCTTGTACTGCGACAGGCGTGATTCGCCGTCATCCTGATATCAGTATTTTGCGTACCGAAGAAGACGTTGAGCAAACTGCATTATTACAAGCGGATATTTTGCATAATTTATGGCCACAATTGAAAGCGGGTGGTTATCTATTGTATGTGACCTGCTCTATCTTAAAGCAAGAAAACGTCGAGCAAATGCAGGATTTTATCAGTCATCATAATGATGCGGTAGCGATTGAGTTTACCGAATATTGCAGTTGGGGCATCGCGCAAGCAATCGGTCGTCAGTGCTTGCCCATTGATAGCGAGAGTGGTGATGGGTTTTATTATGCGTTGCTTCATAAGACAATGGCATAAAACTGCTGAATAAACCGTTTTAAATATTGAATAACCTCATTATAGACAGGACAATCTAATGAAATATATCAGTACCCGTGGTCAGACAGCGCCGATGGATTTTAGTGATGTGCTATTGATGGGTCTTGCGCCAGATGGCGGTTTAATGCTGCCTGAGCACTATCCAAACATTGATAGCAGGACTCTTGATGAGTGGCGCACGCTCAGCTATCCACAGCTTGCCATGGCGATTATGCAGCGCTTTGCCACTGATATTCCTGCCGCTGATTTGCAAGATATCATCGAGCGTACTTATACCTCCGAGGTATTTGGTTCTGATGAGATTGTTCCTGTCCGTAAGCTTGAAGATAATTTATATATTTTAGGACTATCAAACGGTCCAACATTGGCATTTAAAGACGTTGCCATGCAGTTCTTGGGCAATGCCTTTGAATACGTACTGAAAAGAAAAGACGCGCGTATTACCATCATTGGTGCAACCAGCGGTGACACCGGCAGTGCAGCAGAATATGCCCTACGTGGTAAAGAAAATATCGAAGTCTTTATGCTGTCACCGCACGGCAAAATGAGCGAATTCCAGCGTGCGCAAATGTATAGTCTGACCGATGATAATATCCATAATATCGCCATCGACGGTATGTTTGATGATTGCCAAGATATTGTCAAAGCGCTGCAACAAGATGCCGAATTTAAAGCGGCTTATAACCTCGGTACAGTCAACTCTATCAACTGGGGTCGTATCCTTGCGCAAATCGTTTATTACTTTAAAGCCTATTTTGCCGTTACGACGAGCAACGATGAAAAAGTCAGCTTTAGCGTACCATCAGGTAACTTCGGTAATATTTGTGCCGGTCACATCGCTCGCGAAATGGGACTGCCAATTGACCGTCTGATTGTTGCAACTAATGAAAATGACGTGTTGAATGATTTCTTTAACCAAGGTGCTTATCAACCACGTCCGACCGAAAAAACTTATGTTACCTCTAGTCCGTCTATGGATATTTCAAAAGCCTCTAACTTTGAGCGTTTTGTTTATCTATTATTAGAAAAAGACAGCGCGCGCGTTCATGAGTTATTTGACGGCGTAAAATCAGGTCGAGGCTTTGACTTGTCTGACTTGATGGAAGCAGTTAATAACCGCTATGGTTTTGCTGCTGGTAAATCTACTCATAGCGACCGCTTGCAGACTATCAAAGCGCTTTATGATCAGCATGGTGAATTGGTTGATCCACATACTGCAGACGGCATTAAAGTCGCTAAAGAGCTACAGTTAGATGGTGAAATTATTGTTTGTGCAGAGACAGCATTACCCGTTAAATTTGCAGATACTATCGTTGAGGCTATCGGTCAGATAGATATCGCTCGTCCAGCGCATACTGAAGGGTTAGAAGATTTACCGCAGCACGTAGTGGTACTGGATAACAAAGCTGAGCTGGTCGCTGAGCAAATCCGTCAGCACGTGACGCCAAATCTTGCCTAGGCAGCTTATTTATATAAAGTATTCATTGAAATTAATATCCAATTAAAGGTTACGCTATTGTAATAAAGTGTTTATGATTGTGTTATGGTAGATATAATTGTAATATTAGAAACAGCGTCGGCGAGTCATCATTATGCTCGGCGCTTTTTTAGCAATCAAACCCGTCAATCATATCAGTCGACAACACTGAACAGCTGCTCTAGAGGCTTTATGATGGTGATACTTAAGCCTTTTATACTTTTATTTTCTAATCGTTACTTAATGACTAGAATGGAATTTTGAACCTAAGTAATAGACTTAAGTAGACCAGATTCGACGCTAATAGCGCTACATATTGTGGATATAAAAATGAAGATGAGCTTAAAGAAGATAGCAAAAGCACTATTACTGACGACATTTAGTGGTGCAATGCTGCTGACCACTGCCCACGCTAATAATCCACCGCCTACTATTAAGGCTGATGCGCCCAATCGCTATATTGTCAAAAAAGGCGATACCTTATGGGATATCTCAGGGCGTTATCTCGATAGTCCTTGGCGCTGGAAAGAGATTTGGGCGACCAATAAGCAAATCAAAAACCCCAACCTTATTTATCCTAACGACGTTCTTATTCTATGCGTGATTCAAGGTAAAACCTTGGTCGGGGTCGATACCGGCGAAGGTTGCGCAGGAGTTGAAAAACAATTGACTGGTAATGTGGTTGCCAGCTCAGTCACGGTGACCTCTACTGCTAATAGTATTCCCTCTATTCCGTGGTCTGCTATTCAGCATTGGCTCGACAAGACCATCATTGTTAATCCAGCAGATTTTAATACCACCCCATACATTTTAGCCTCAAAAAAAGGCAATTTAATTACCGCTAGTGGCGATAAAGTCTATGCCAAAGGCGTACCACTTATCGTTGGCCAACGTTACGGTATTTACCGTGAAGGCGAAAAGTATGTCGAGCCTAAAACACAAAAAATTATTGGTTTAGAAGTCACGCAAGTCGCTACTGGTCTGGTGACGTCTACCGAAACCAATGGCGTGACCAGCTTGCAGCTTATCGACAGCTATGGCAAAGAAGTCCGTGAAGGCGACCGCGTTTTTGTGGAGCTAAATAATTCAATACCGCCAGTATTTTATCCAACGCCAGCAACCGTTAATCGCGGCGGTATGATCGTCCGCGTGATGGATTCTATTAGCTCAGCGGCTAAGGGCAGCGTCGTTGCGATCAATTTGGGCAGCGCACACGGTGCCAAACCTGGTGATGTATTGACCGTTTTTCAAAAAGGCGCGGTCATACGCGATATCAAGGATAATGACACGCCAGTCCGTTTACCAAGCGAGCCTACTGGTATGGTAATGGTGTTTAATACCTTTGATAATATCAGCTATGCGTATGTGCTTGATTCTGAGCTACCGCTCAATGTCGGTGATCAGCTGTTACCACCGCCGTATCTACAATAAGTTCGATATCTCTAATAAGTATAATGCTTATTCTTTGAGCTAAAAGTTTAACTTAAACTAAATGAGCTAGATGATTATGACCGCAGTCACTTCTCTTTTATCCGCCGAGCAGCGTGCCGTTTTAGCGCTGTGGACTGAAGTGAATGCGTCATTATCAGCATATCATAAACTCATCTCTAACTTTGGCACGGCAGGGTTTGCTTGGAATGCTAAAGTAGAGGCATGGCGTCAATTGGGCATTCATAGTACCCATCTTAAGCGTCATGAGCAGCCAGAACAAACGCTCACTACTATCGATAAAATCCAGCAAGCATTGTTAGACGGAAAATACGGTCTTTTATTTGCTGACCAGCCTGACTATCCAGCGCAGCTGCTAGAAATATACGACCCACCACCATTGTTATTTTACCGTGGTGATAAAGCGCGTTTGCAGCAAGCGCAAATTGCCATCGTTGGTAGTCGCAAACCCACCGCCCACGCGCAAAAAATCACCTTTGATATGGCACAATACTTAGCGCAAGCTGGTTATATTATCACTAGCGGTCTAGCGCTGGGTGTCGATAAGCGTGCCCATTTAGGTGCTTTAGCTCAGTCTGATACCGAATATCAAGGCCGTACGATTGGCGTGATGGGGACGGGGATTGATGTCAATTACCCCAATCATCATGATAAATTATTTGGTCAGATTATTGACCAAGGCGGCTGCATTATTAGTGAGCTACTACCGCACACACAGCCGCACAAACACACTTTTCCGCGCCGTAATCGTCTAGTTGCAGGACTTAGCCTCGCGACCATTGTCACTGAAGCGACCATTCAAAGCGGCTCACTGATTACTGCGCGCCTAACCTCCGAGCAAGGTAAACAAGTTTTTGCCATTCCAAGTCATATTGATAATAGCAATGCCGAAGGCTGCCATCATTTAATACGTGAAGGCGCAACGTTGATTTATCATCCGCAGCACGTCCTTGAAGATATTAATAATCAGTTGGACTATAGAGCGCATACCTATCAGCCGTCATCTAATGCAGAGTCTAGTATTGAGCGGGCAACTCTTAGCCAAGGTTCCAATTCTCTAAATACAGAGAAACTCTCTACCAAAAGTATTAATCAATCGCCACAATCTAATCTCAAACCTTCTTCCCATACTAGTGTTATTCCTGAGCATTTAGCGCTCATTTATGAGCAACTTGATTGGCATGGGCAGGATTTAGATGCGTTGTTAAATACTACTGATATGTCGGCCGCGCAATTGATTGGGCAACTTATGGAGCTGGAGTTATTAGGCGTTATCAGTGTACAAGGTGGGCGTTATTTGCGCGTGTAGTTTTATTTTTAATCAAAACGCGATTTTAAGAAATCTTTAAACCTGCTGTTTTACCCATCGTTTAAGTTGTATTATACCCCTTCATACTTTTTTTCTTATTCCGCTATGTCTACATCTAAAGCTCTTATCACCGATTCTGTCATCGAAGCTGCGCATTGGCTACAACAAGGTCAGCTGCTTGCTTATCCAACCGAAAGCGTTTGGGGTATCGGCTGTGATGCTTATGATAAAGCTGCCGTACAGCATATTTTGACCATCAAGCAGCGACCACAAGCCAAAGGTATGATTGTCATTACGGATAGTGCGGAACGTTTAACGCCCTTACTAGACGCTTTAGATGGAAGTCAGCGCCAACAAATCATCGAGAGCTGGCAGACAGATAATGCTGATGATAATTTTCAAGGTAAGCAAGCGCATACCTGGCTACTGCCTATTCCGCAGCCGCTTGCTAATACCCTTCCTTCTTGGATAACAGGGCAACACCAGACAGTAGCAGTGAGAGTCATTGCTCATCCTGTTATCGCTCAGCTATGCGAACAATTGGTTAGTGCTCATAACCCATTTGGGCTGCTGGTTTCCACCAGCTGTAACCCATCAGGTGAGCCGCCTGCCATGAATTTTTCTGAAGCCTATGATTATTTTGGTGAGCGTATTAAATATTTGCAGGCTGAGACATTAGGCTATACCTTGCCCAGTCAAATTCGTGATGCAACGACAGGCTTAATCATTCGTTAAAATAAAATAACTAACTGAGTAGCAAACTCATATTCTTCAATTTCACTGTTGACAGAAATTAAAGAATAGAGCAGTATGAGTTATTAAGATAACCAAATCATTTAAGATAGTGAGTAGATAGTCATTATGAAACTAAATCCTGTGACCGAAAAATTTATCTTACATTGGGGCGAAATGGGCTCGCAGTGGGGCGTTAATCGCACCATGTCACAGATACACGCGTTGTTATTTATCATCGGTAAACCGCTTAATGCTGAAGAAATTACAGACACACTTGGCGTCGCACGCTCTAACGTCTCAAACAGTATCAAAGAGCTACAGCACTGGGGTCTAGTACAAAAGGTCTCGATATTAGGGGATCGTCGTGATCATTTCACTACCAATACCGACGTTTGGGAGCTGGCACGTATCATCGTCGTTGAACGTCAAAAACGCGAATTGGAACCAACGGTACAGTTTTTACAACAGCTGATGGACAGCCCTGAATTTGAACATGAGAATAGTGAGGTAAAAGCTCGTATCCGTGAAACCCAAGAATTTGTTGATACCGTAACCACTTGGTCTTCAGAGATGCTTAGATTGCCGACGAGTGCGCTTAAAAAGATATTGAAATTGGGCGCTAGTATTAAAAAGGTCTTACGCTAGGAGTAAGGAGTATTATTTAAAGTAAAAAATTTACCTCATTATTTCTGTTTAGACAGAAATTAATGTAATGTTTCTAACTAGCTATTCTCATTAACTATTATCACTAGCTCATTTCATATTAACAATAAATGGATGTGTCATATGAAAACGAATAATGCACAGGTTAATAAAAATACAGCGATTAAAAATGCTATCAACACAGTGCAGTGGCAAGATTTGCGTTCGTTAACTCGAGGTCAAATTGCTTATAACGTTATTTTGCCTTATCCATTTTTATTACTGTCATGGTGGTTTGCCAGCCAATCATGGTATGTCTTAGCGTGCGGCGCGTCTTATTTGTTTTTTGCGGCGGCGTTCCGTCAAGCTCACGATGGTTATCATCATAGTTTGGGTACAGGCAAACGCACGACCACCGCTATATTGTTATTGCTTAGCGTGGTCTTAATGACCAGTTTGCACAGCATCCGCGCCACTCATATGGAGCATCATCGTAACCCTTTGGGCGACAGTGATATTGAAGGCAGTCTGGCAAAAATGTCATGGTGGCAAGCGATGTTAGGTGGTGTCACGTATCGGCTAGACATCTATCGCCAAGGCTTACGTCTGAGCAGTCGTCGTAATCGGCACATTACGTATTTAGAGTTTGGTTTGATTGCTTCGGTTATCGTGACTGCGCTCGTGCTGAGTGTATTTCCTATCGCTGTCCCTGCCATTGCAATGTCAGCGCAAGTATTGATGTATCACATACTGACCATGATGTTGGCCAATGCCAGCGTCGGTATTATTGCGGTGTGGGGCGTGCACCATGATTGTGATGAGACGGTTGCTCGCACCGAGCGTAATCTATTGGTCAATTTTCTGACCTTTAATCTACTTTATCACGTCGAGCATCATTTATTTCCTGCTGTGCCGTCTAATCATTTACCACAGCTCGCCAAGCGTTTAGATGCAGAAGTACCTCATCTAACCGAAGCGCGCGTATTGCCAACGATGGCTAACGTCGTAGATTTTATTAATCATCACTGGCATAAAATAAAAGCAAAATACCAAAGTAATAATGATAGTGACTGTCCTATTCGTAAGCGTTTTGCTTAGGGTAATTATCGGATAAGTTGGCTTTTCTAAGGGTATCGTTATGAGTTTAGACGCTAATGAAAGTAGTGAAAACTATTCAAAATCAAGTGTTATAGGAGCATATTTATTCTTCGGTGGAGCTATCGGTGGCGGCTTAATAGGATTGATAGTAGCTATGCTCGGAGTTTTAGAGGCTGTCTTACAAAATGCTGTTTTGCAGAATATAGTGCGTTCAATAGTGATAGCTGTATTAGCAATACCTGGCTTTGCATTTTTTGGTTTTATTGTAGGTCTAATTCCTGCAACATTGACTGGTTGTTTAGTTGCGCATTTTAAGCTATACCGTAACCATAAAGGTTTATCACATTCCGCTATCATCAGTGCAATATCGACGGCTATTTGTGCTTTGCTATTTATAGTTTTTAGCGATATCAATTTTTCAATTGCTGTTTGTATCTTTAGTGTCTTGATTGGAAGCGCGAGCGGATATCTAACAGGATTATTTACCTTACCAAGGCCATAAATTAAAACTACATTTTTAAATAAATACCCACTAATCTCCATAGTAACTTCACTGGCTTAGCGAGCCTCCTATTTATACTCAATGACTGATATAAATAGGAGAAATATAATGAATAATAATTTGGATACCTACCCTTATTTAACCATCATGATTTTGTTTGCAGCACTTAGGAGTGTGGTTGGTGGAGTGATTGCAGAGCTGGCTTTATTGTTTATCTTTCGAGAGGCCACTTTTGCCCAAATCGGTTCTCAGCCACTGTTATACGTCGGCTTATTAGGTTTTATCCCTGCGTTATTAACGGGAATTATCATCGCTAGCCAAAAGCTATGGGGCGAGGATGATAAAAGTATACGCACAACGTTTTTAGTGGGATTTATAACCTCAGCTATTTATATGGGTACAATCGGCTTATATTTAGGCATCAATTCATGGATAGAAGTTGGTGTGTTATTGGCTTTTATGGGTAACGTTGGTGTTTTTGGCTGCATAGCTTTACCAAAAGCATGTAAGAGTTATTTTGATATCAGCGCTAAAAAAGTAGATGGTGGTAGTAATACATTAAGTTTTACTAAATAATAGCAACGAAAATAATACATACAGGGAGTAGGACATGGATATTCTAATCAGTGGCGGCTCGGGATTCTTAGGTAGCGCGTTTAGTGAAGCAATCATTAAGCGCTATCAAAAAGATGATAAAAAAGTGCAGGTTACGTGGCTGACGCGCGATAGTAAGCAGGCGCATCCTAATGATATTAAAATGATGACCTATGATGAGCTGGTGAAATCATATAAAAGCTTTGATGTTATTTTGAATCTAGCAGGCGCAGGGATTGCTGATAAACGCTGGAGTGACGCGCGTAAAAAGCAATTGCTTGCCAGCCGTATCAAACCTACTGAGGCGCTACTGGATTTTATTGCGCGTAGTAATAGCAAACCTAAGCTACTGGTTAGCGGTTCAGCGATTGGCTGGTATGGTCCTCAAGGTGATAAGTCTTTGACAGAAAGCAGTGGTTTTAACGCTGATTTTTCGCATAAACTCTGTGACGACTGGGAACAGTTGGCGCTAAAGGCTACCGATCACGGTGTCCCTGTGGCTATCGTACGCACTGGCGTGGTTATCCATCCTAAGGGCGGTATGGTCAGTAAATTATTAACGCCGTTTAAAATCGGTGTCGGTGGTCAATTGGGTGACGGTAAGCAAATTATGAGTTGGATCAGTCGTACCGATTGGGTAAGAGCGGTGATATTTATCATTGAGGAGCATCTTAGTAGTCAGAGACAGCAAGTGAATAGTATTGATAATACTCTAACAACAGCAAACGCTACGCCAGCGCTGGTTTATAACTTGACCGCGCCCAATCCTGTGGCCAGTCATACTTTTACTAAGACGCTTGGCACATGGCTACATCGTCCGACATTTTTTACTTTACCAGCATTTTTATTAAAGCTGATGTTTGGTGAGATGTCGACCTTGTTGATTGATGGGCAAAAGGTGCTGCCACAAGCGCTACTGGACGCAGGCTTTGAATTTGAACACACAGCTTTAGAGTATGCACTGGAGCAGCAAGGGTGAGTTTTTAGAGATATGTTTCATGTGAAACAATGGGTTTAAAACAACGTTTTTGAAGCATTGATTTAAAAATAACGTTAAATTACTAAGTGCTTTATATTTCTAGTTCTATAAAGTTTCAATAAACCATCATGCTGTCTACAACAGGTAAGAATATTGGCGTACTATAAGCCCGTCTTTGTCTGATTCAATTTTATCATGTGGCCTTTTATCATTCTTACCCAGCTGCTCGCCCTGATGAGTAGCGTGATATTTTACTGGTTCTTTCAACCAAAACAGCGCTTAGCTAAAGCCGGTTTGTTTTTAAGTATTTTTATTATCAACAATGTTTTTCTGCTCTACGGCTTGAGTGAATTTTGGCGCGAGCGCTTTCATGTCTATCTGGTTGTCGGCATTTTACAAGGCTTTATGTTTTATGCCGCATTAATAACTGCGGTTATTGCCTTGGTCTATGTTTATATTCTTAAACAAAAACTCCGGCCAAAACTTATACGCATTCTCGCAGTGGCAATTTATATTGGCATTGTAGGTTTGGCGGTATTTAATGCCTATTCACCTGTCGTCCATCGTCTAAACGTCACGACGGATAAGGCAATTAAGCGGCCACTGCAAATTGCTCTGGTGTCTGATACGCATTTGGGTAGATGGTTTGGCAATCGGCAGATTGATAAGCTGGTCAAGCTGATTGATGCCCAAAATCCTGATGTCGTGGTCATCGCAGGCGACGTCATGAATGATTCGACCGACGCTTATGATAAAACCAATATGCATGCGCACTTATCAAAATTGACAGCGCCGCTCGGTGTTTATGCCACTTTGGGAAATCACGATTATTCTGGTAACGAAGTGGCAATTGCCAAGGCCGTTGAACGCGTGGGGATACAGGTAATTGACAATAAAAGCGTTTGGTTAGACGATTCAGTGTTGCTGATAGGGCGTTCAGATGAGACAGATCCCGCACGTCCGGCTGCGACAGATTTGCTTAGTGAAGTGAGGGCGGATAAACCAGTAATATTTTTAGAGCACAGCCCTGCTGACTTGGAGCAAATAAAAGGTTTGCCGATCGATTTGCACCTGTCAGGGCATACGCATGGCGGGCAGATATTTCCTTTAACGATATTACTAAAGTGGTTTACGCCGCTGGTTTATGGGGCAAAGTACAGTGAGGGCACGCAGTTTTTGGTGACTTCTGGCTATGGTATTGGCGCAGTACCCTTTAGGCTTGGCACGCGCTCTGAGATATGGATGATTACCTTGCAGTCGGCGCAATAGTAGTCATCCCAGCGCTCACAAGTATTGAAAAAGCAGTCGCTATAATCCGCTAATTTATAAATACTGCCACAACCCAGCAAACGCTTTATCAAAATATTATCTCGCTAGGAATTTTCATGCGTTACGCATTTATTATCACTATTATTGTCCTGCTGCAGCTGTTTAGTTTTGGCGCAGCGTGCAGTCTAGAATGGTGGCTACAGCCTTGGAGCACGCCTTTATTAATACAGGTGACTTGGCTTGCTGTCTTTGCGATTACCAATGTTTTTTTGCTGCTTAGCGTCACAAAATCATTTGCCAATAGCTATCGCTGGATAAGCGCTTGGATGATGGTGATGCACTTTATGCTACTAACGGCGCTATTGAGCAGTGTATTATATGGTGGTTTTTGGCTTTTACATGCTTTGGGTATTCCTACTTTTTATGATACAGGCGTAATTAGTATTGGCTTACGCATTTTTGCCCTAGTTTTCTTTATAGGCCTATTTAGCTATACGCTGTATAACGCTTACGTGCCGGCGGTGCGCGAGCTGTCTGTCAAGATTAATAAGCCGCTAAATTACTCGCTGCGTATTGCAGTAGCCAGTGATTTGCATTTGGGCCGTTTATTTGGCAATAAATCTATCGAACGGCTCAATGACATTGTGCAGAGCTATCAAGCAGACATATTGTTGATGCCAGGCGATATTATGGATGACAATACCAAGGCGTTTGCGGCCTATAATATGGCAGAAGATTTGGCAAAGCTGGTAAGTAGTCTGCGCTACGGTGTCTATGCGACGTTAGGTAATCACGATTTGTACGGTCACGAGCAGCCAATTAGTGAAGCTTTACAAGCTGCTGGCGTGCAGTTGCTCAACGATGAAGCGATTTGTCTGTCGCATCAAGGTCAGCCGGTTTGGCTCATTGGACGTTTTGATAATCATAAACGGCAGAGGGTAGCGACGACCGAATTGCTCGAACAAGTGAATACTACTGAGCCAGTGATTTTGTTAGACCACCGACCGAGCGATATTATGGCGCATAGCCAGTTGCCGATTGATTTACAGGTTTCAGGACACACCCATAATGGGCAGATATTTCCAGCTAATTTTATTGTAAAGGCGATTAATCGCTTGGGCTACGGCTACGAAAAAGTCGGTAAAGGTCACTTTGTGGTATCGTCAGGTTATGGGTTTTGGGGCATACCTTTTCGTTTAGGCTCACGTTCTGAAGTTTGGCTCATTACGTTAAACGGTCAGCCCAATTCATAAAAACTATCTTTATCATATTAATGTCCTTGACGATTTAGTTGTCATAAGTCCTTAATTGCCCATTAAACGCCAACCTCACTTTTTAGTGATAACGGCTATTCTATTTCTTAGGCTGCTAATAAATTTTGTGTACTTATAATGTCACGTACAAAACCAGCAAAGCCATGGATAATATGATTGGTTTCCTGCTCAAGTCCTTGGTGCACGCTCATAAAATGAATAAAGCCATGCGGCGCACCGTAGACCGTATAAGTTTGGACAGCTCTACCATAATCTTCTAACTGCTTGGCATACGCAAACGCCTCATCACGTAAAACGTCCAATTCTGCTGCAACGACATAGGTCGGGCAAATTTGTCGATTGTCACCGAGCATAGGCGACGTCAAGATATGTTGACGTGGCAGCGGACTATTTTCTAAACAAGCCGCATCAAAAACCGCCACATCGGCGTGATCGAGCAATAACCCTTCGCCGTATAGCTCCCAGCTTGGATAATCATTTTCGATATCTGTCACAGGGTATAAAGGCATTTGTGCCAGTGGCTGCGGCAGGCGCTGTAATATCTCAAACGTTTTTTGCCCATCAATCCCTAAGTCTTGCCATGCTTTTGCAGACGGCGTGATGACTTGTTGCGCAATCATGGTTGATAAGCCGCCGCCTGCACTATCTCCTGCCAAAACAATACGTGACGCTAGTGCCCCGAATGATTGGCAATTATCAGCTAACCAAGCATAAGCGGCAATACAATCTCTTAACCCCGTAGGCGCAGGATGTTCAGGCGCTAGGCGATAATCGACACTGACCACTGGCCATCCTGTTCGCTCACAGACAGCATGACAAAACTCGTGATGGGTGTTGATGTCGCCAATACAAAAGCCACCGCCATGGAAAAATAGCATGACGGTTTCATCAGGATTGCGTTTGGCTTTCTTTTTAAAACTAAAGCCTGCTGCGTTTACTTGCTTTTGATAACAACGAACCAGCATATCGCCATCATCAGCGTTGGCAATCGTCTTATCTTCCCAATTGACGCTAGGTTCATTTTTCTTAGTAAAAGGTTTTATCATGTCGAATAAGGATGAGCTTGCCTGCTGCCAAACTCTTGGCGTTTGCATAGCAACGGCGTCAGTGGCAAAGCGTTTACGCAGCTCGCCCATCTCTGAGAGCTGTAAAGGGGTTTTAAGCTTGCTATTTACCGCCAGAATCAAACGCAAATGCGCATCAACGTGTTCATACTGCTTAGCCGTAGGTCCATCTAGATAATCAACCAAGCTGTCTAATACTGTTTCTGGCAAGAGACCGATACTTTTCATTGCATAGTGCAGCAAATGTGGCTGATAAGTCGTCAGCAAATTGTGATGCAGTACTTTATCTCTAATGGATAGGTGCTCGCTGTCAATGCAGGATTGCCTATCGTCAGTGCTTATTTGCAAAGTATTGATGGGCAACGGCTCATTTTCAACATTCTCTGAAGGGTTGTTTGATGAGTTAACAGATGAATGCTGACGTTTTTCTTGACCTAAAGACGTAAGGTTTAGTGTCCTTACTGCTTTATTAAGTAAGGTGTTGACTGATAATGTCGCTGAATAAGGCATAACACCTCCCATAAATGATAAATTATATTTGTAAATATCATAAGATAGGCGAAAATAAAGTTGAGTATTCTTTGGTAAGAGTGTGCAGGCTAATAGTAATTTATCTGGCTTAACTGACGTTTTTTTGTAGGTTTTGTTAGTGAAATGAATTACTTATTGACAATAAGCGTAAAGGGAATAAGGTTGTTTTAAAGTAGGTAATCATCTCAAGCATCACCATATCGTTATCATGGATTAAGGTAGTATTCATAACCAGCGATAAAAATTCTACACAGTAGGCTTGAAATTTACCCTCATCACCTTTATTAATCAGCTATCAGAAGGTAGTTAAAAGTTATTGCTAACCATAGGTGATTTATAAAATCACGGTTTGGCTAATGGTCGATTATTTCATTGTCTGGCCAATTTATGGTGTTGTTTTCTAATCCATCATTATTCAGTTAATAGCCTTATTCATAATTATATAAAGGAGCCATCATGAACGAGCAGAATAATAATCACGAAAATATTGATCAAAACGTGCCACACGACAACGTTTCGCATGACAATGTCGAGCACGATGATAGTATCTTAAAAGAAACGCTAGAAGAGTTTAATCCACAGCAAAACTCAGGGGAAGAAAGCACTATCGAAAACGATATCGATTTAGATACTTTTAAAGCCCGTATCGCCGAGTTAGAAGGCGAGGTCAAGCAAGCGAAAGAAGGGACAGCGCGCGCCAATGCTGAAGCTTACAATGCGCAAAAACGCATGGAGCAAGAAGCCGATAAGAGCAAAAAATTTGCCCTGCAAAAATTTGCCAAAGAGCTATTAGAAGTGGTCGATAATTTAGAGCGCGCTATCGAAAATGCTCAAGCAGATGATCCTGTTATCGAAGGCGTCAGATTGACGCATAAAGCATTATTAGATGTCTTAAACAAAAACGGCGTAGAAGTGGTTGAGCCACAAGGCGAGAAATTTAACGCTGATTTGCATGAAGCAGTTGGTATTGATCCAGAAGCTGAAGCCGATACTGTGGGTACAGTACTGCAAAAGGGCTATAGTCTGAACGGTCGTTTGCTGCGCCCCGCAATGGTTCGTGTTGGACAATAGGTTCTGCCAGCTTAACCATTTAAAATTAATATTTTAAATAATAAGTCTTTAACCACGCTAAACCTTACTATTAATAAGGGTTTACACAAAAAATCACATAAAAGACATTTTTTGCCGGTTAAATGACTTGAAATAATACAGCGCCAAACCTATATAGAACAACAAGTGACCGTCTAGTATCTGCTAGATTAGGTCTGATGAGATAAATAGCTTATTTAAAAAATAAATTAGGAGCAATTAATTATGGGTAAAGTAATTGGTATTGACTTGGGTACAACGAACTCATGTGTCGCAGTGATGGAAGGTGATAAAGTTAAAATCATCGAAAATGCTGAAGGTACACGTACCACACCATCGATTGTCGCTTACAAAGATGACGAAATCTTGGTCGGTCAGTCAGCAAAGCGTCAAGCGGTGACCAACCCAAACAACACTTTATTTGCCATTAAACGTCTGATTGGTCGTCGTTTTGATGACAAAGTGGTACAAAAAGACATCGGTATGGTGCCTTATAAAATCGCTAAAGCCGATAACGGTGATGCATGGGTTGAAATTAACGGTAAAAAATTAGCGCCACCACAGGTTTCTGCTGAAATCTTGAAAAAAATGAAAAAAACAGCGGAAGACTATCTTGGTGAAAGCGTCACCGAAGCTGTTGTAACAGTACCTGCGTACTTTAATGACTCACAGCGTCAAGCAACCAAAGATGCGGGTAAAATCGCTGGTCTTGATGTAAAACGCATTATTAACGAGCCAACCGCTGCCGCACTTGCTTACGGTATGGATAAGAAGCAAGGCGATAGCACCGTTGCCGTTTATGACTTGGGTGGTGGTACTTTTGACGTATCAATCATCGAAATCGCTGACGTTGATGGCGAGCAGCAGTTTGAAGTATTAGCGACCAATGGTGATACCTTCCTTGGCGGTGAAGACTTTGACTCAGCGTTGATTGATTATCTGGTTGATGAGTTCAAAAAAGATCAAGACGTCAACCTAAAAGGTGACTCGCTGGCGATGCAGCGTTTAAAAGAAGCCGCTGAAAAAGCAAAAATCGAGCTATCAAGTGCCCAAAGTACTGAAGTCAACCTACCATATATCACTGCCGATAGCAGTGGTCCTAAGCATTTGGTTGTCACTATCAGCCGCTCAAAACTTGAGAGCTTAACGGAAGATTTAGTACAACGCACGATGGGTCCTTGTAAAACTGCCCTTGAAGATGCTGGTCTAAAAGTTGGCGATGTTGATGACGTCATCTTAGTTGGTGGTCAGACTCGTATGCCATTAGTGCAGCAAAAAGTACAAGAATTCTTCGGCCAAGAGCCACGTAAAGATGTGAACCCTGACGAAGCGGTTGCCGCTGGTGCTGCGATACAAGGTGCGGTATTGTCTGGTGACAAAACTGACGTCCTATTGCTTGACGTAACACCATTGACGCTCGGTATCGAAACCATGGGCGGTGTCATGACGCCAATCATTGAGAAAAACACCATGATTCCAACTAAGAAATCACAAGTTTTCTCAACGGCGGAAGACAACCAGCCAGCCGTAACGATTCAGGTGTATCAAGGTGAGCGTAAAATCGCTAACCAAAACAAACAGCTTGGTCGTTTTGACTTGACGGATATTCCACCAGCGCCACGTGGTTTGCCGCAAATCGAAGTTACCTTTGACATTAACGCTGACGGTATCATGAACATCTCAGCGAAAGATAAAGGTACTGGTAAAGCGCAAAGTATCCAGATTAAAGCGGATTCTGGTTTGTCGGATGAAGAAGTCGAACAAATGGTGCGTGATGCTGAAGCCAACGCTGCTGAAGATGAGAAATTTGCTAACCTTGCGCAGGTACGTAACGAAGCAGATGGTCGTATTCATGCGGTACAAAAAGCGCTAAAAGAAGCTGGCGATAAAGTCACTGAAGATGAAAAATCAACAGTAGAAACTGCCATCTCTGAGCTTGAAGCGGCTGCTAAAGAAGATGATTATGATGATATCAAAGCCAAACTTGAAGCGCTAGACAATGCTTTCTTACCAATCAGTCAGAAGATTTATGCTGACAGCGGTGCTGGTCCAGAAGGTATGGATCCAAGCCAGTTCCAACAAGGCGCTGAAAATGCTGGTAACAACAACCAAGCGGATGACGATGTCGTTGATGCTGAGTTTACTGAAGTTGACGAAGATAAAAAATAAGCTTAATTAAAGCTTAAATCGACGTTGATTTCATAATAAAAGGCGTATCTTTCGGGATGCGCCTTTTTAATGTTGACTCTCAGTCGCTGTTAATGAGTAGGGAATATTACTCAAACTAGGTGATTGTAACAAAAGATTTCATATCTAGCCCTTTGTAACCCAAGGGCCGACAAACACTTGCAAAAGTTAACTTTCTTACCATTAAACACTGACAGAGTTTTTGACATGGTTTGTTACTATGTATACATCGTTAGCAAACAAGGCGATATGGCTAAAAAGCCCACATAAATAAATAACTTGTTTGTCCAAATTGATTTTAAGGAGCTACACATGAAAACTCTACAAAAAACTTTACTAGCCCTAGCTGCAGGTTCTTTACTAAGCGTAGGTGCACAAGCAGCCGTAGCATACGGCAATGGTTATACTGGCCAGCCATACGTTGGTGTAAAAGTCGGTCAGTTTGACCTAGACGTAGATGGTGCTGATGATCCAACTGCTTATGGCGTATACGGTGGCTATAACTTTGATCCTAACTTCGGTATTGAAGCTGAATATGTAGGTTCAGATGATGCTGATTATCGTGGCGGCGATATCGATGCCAAAACTTACGGCGCTTACGGTACTTACCGTTATGCATTCCCAAATACTGGACTATACGCTAAAGGTAAATTAGGGGTTGCCAGAACTGAAGTAGAAGCCTCTGGTACAACTTTAGGTTTATATAACGGTACAGATAAAGATACAAGCCTAGCAGGCGGTGTTGGTCTTGGTTACTCAGTCAATCCTGACTTCAGCGTTGAAGCAGAATATGACAAACTAGGTAGCGATGCGGATCTTATGACTATCGGCGCTCATCTTAAATTCTAATTAACTGAACATTAAGTTCTATATTAATGAAAGAGTTAGATGATAAGCAAAATAAAAAACGATCACTTAGGTGGTCGTTTTTTTATGCCTATAACTTTTAAGGCGCTGTTTGATAACAAAATGTGCTACATTGAAAGCTAGAATGATAAAGATAGGGAATGAGCAATTATGGAGATGCTTTGGATGCTTGAACCGTGGCACTGGCTGGTATTAGGCTTTGTATTGCTAATCATTGAGATGTTTGTACCGACGTTTGCCAGCCTGTGGTTTGGCGGAGCGGCTATCATCGTGGCTGCTCTTGCGTGGTTGCTACCCATTTCTGTATCGATGCAAATCATTATTTGGTTGGTGCTCTCGGCTATCTTTTTATTGGCTTGGTTTAAATTTATCAAACCATTATCTGTCGATCGCACCAAAGCGGGGTTGGGCGGTAGTGTCATCATCGGTGAAACTGGGATGATTATCGTCGCGCCGCAGTTAGAGCGCGCAGGCGTTGTACGCTTTAGTGTACCTATCGTCGGGGCTGCTGAGTGGATGTGCCGTACGAGCGGTGAGCAAGTCGCCGTCGGCGATCGCGTGATAGTGACGGATATCGTAGGTAATGAGCTGATTGTCAGTAGTATGCAAGCGCAAGCAGTTATTAATAAAAATAGTTAGGCATAATAATAGAGGTGCAACATGGAAAGTTTTAGTATTGTCATGATCGTTTTGATTGCATTGGTCGTGTTTACGGTGTTCAAAGGCGTGCGCATTGTTCCTCAAGGGTATAAATGGGTGGTGCAGAGACTCGGTAAATATAGCCAAACCCTAGAGCCGGGATTAAATTTAATCATTCCTTATGTCGACGATGTGGCTTATAAAGTGACGACCAAAGATATCGTCCTTGATATTCCCTCACAAGAAGTCATTACCCGAGACAACGTGGTCATTATCGCTAACGCCGTTGCTTATATTAATATCGTGCGTCCTGATAAAGCGGTTTATGGCATCGAAGATTATGAATACGGTATTCGAAATCTAGTGCAGACGTCTTTGCGTTCAATCATTGGTGAGATGGATTTAGATAGCGCCTTGTCAAGCCGTGATGAAATCAAAACCAAGCTCAAGTATGCCATCTCAGAGGATATTGCCGATTGGGGTATTACCTTAAAGACGGTAGAAATCCAAGATATCAATCCCTCGCAAACCATGCAAGCCTCGATGGAAGAGCAGGCGGCGGCAGAGCGTTTACGCCGTGCTACCGTCACCCGTGCTGACGGGCAAAAGCAAGCGGCTATCTTAGAGGCAGATGGTCGCCTAGAAGCGTCACGCCGAGATGCTGAAGCGCAAGTGGTATTGGCGAAAGGCTCAGAAGAATCTATTCGTCTGATTACTGCTGCAATGGGCGACGAAGAAATGCCGATTGTCTATTTGCTTGGCGAGCAATATATCAAATCGATTCGTCAGTTAGCCGAATCTGATAACGCAAAAATGGTGGTATTGCCTGCTGACATTCTAAGTACCATAAAAGGCATGGTAGGTGATAAGCTTAAGGTTTAACTAAGTATGCTTTAGGCGTATTTAAATTTGTTAGAAAAATAGTCAGTGAGCGTTTTACGTGCTGACTATTTTTTTAACTTTTAATTGACAGCTAATCAACTTTTTAGCGTGCATTACTCTATTTTTAATAACAATAATAATTCAAGGAGAATAATAATGACCAAGCAAGATATCAATACTGGAATTATTACTATAAATGAATTTGTGCAAGGTAGTCCGTTGCCTTATAGCGTGCTTGATGCGACGCATATCAATGCCGCTTATCCTGAGCAGAAATTAGAGATTCGAGGCGGCGGCTACGGCTCAGATGCAGCGGCGCATCCAACCAACGCTAAGCAGTTTTATGCCTTGACCGACCGTGGGCCTAATGCCGACTTTGACGGAATTGCTGGTAAAGGTAAGCAGTTTCTTGTGCCAAACTATACGCCGTCTATTGGGTTGTTTGAATTGCAAGCTGATGGCAAAATTATCAAAGTAAAAGAAATAATTCTAAAAGATAAAAATGGCAATCCTATCTCAGGACTACCAAACCCCAAGGCTTTTGGCGGTACCAATGAAGTACCTTACGATGTCCATGGTCAGCCGATGACAGTCAATCCACAATTGCCTTTTGATACAGTGAGCAATCCGATCAAAACTGATATCAATGGTTTAGACCCTGAAGGGCTCGCAGCGCTGCAAGGTGGCAGCTTTTGGGTCAGCGATGAGTACGGTCCGCACCTTGTGCATTACGATGCCAATGGCGTAGAGATTGCGCGTATCAATGCGTTTGCCAATGATGAGCGTAATAATGTGATGGTTGAAGGTAAGCCGATCTTGTTACCGACGGAATTTAGCAAACGTCGTGCCAATCGTGGCATGGAAGCGTTAACCATTACGCCTGACCAAACGACGCTGGTCGGTATCATGGAGTCCTCTATGGACAATCCCGATAAGTCAGGGCGACTGTCTTCTTTAGTACGTATGGTAACGATTAACTTAGTTTCAGGACAAATAGCGCAGTATTTATATCGATTGGATAACGCAGCGCATGTGACCTCTGGTATTGTGGCGCTTAATGACCATGAGTTTTATTTGATTGAGCATGATCGCAAATTCCCGCTCCAAGATAAGTCAGCACAAAAACTCATTTATAAAATTAATATCGCGCAAGCAACAGATATTGCAACCATTGCAAATGATAAAAGTGTTAAACAGAATGATAGACTTGGTTTGACAGTGAATGGGCAAACGCTTGAGCAGCTGATTGCAGAAGACGAAGAAAACTGGCAAATCCTTGAAAATATAAACATTACGCCTGTTAAAAAGACCTTGGTCGTCGATGTGCTGGCGAGTTTAGAGTACCCGCATGATAAGCTTGAAGGCTTATGGTTACGTCAAGATGGGTCGCTGGGATTGTTAAATGATGATGATTTTGCGATGACAGATACTGATATAATCAATCCAAAAAGCAGCGTCGAGCAAAAGTATCTCGATAAACAAAAAACCATTGAAGATGCCAATCGTTTATATATTGTTATGCCGTTAGAGTAGATTGATTTATCCTAAAAACCTTACTTATCGTCACCAAAAAAAACACCTCATAAAAGTGAGGTATTTTTTATTATTTACTCGAAAGAAGCTTATAAAGCTTAGATAACTTTTGAAAAACGATTTTTATGTTTTTTCTCAAGGTATTCATCGAACACCATAGCGACATTACGCCCTAATAGACGACCTTTTGGCAGGACGCGAATACCAGCTGCATCCATATCAATCAAGCGGTCCTCTTGCATCGCGCCCAATTGCTGAATTTCATCGATAAAGTAAGTAATGGCATCGATACCGAATTTCTGATTAACGTCTCTAAAATCGATATAGTCGTGACAAAGTAAATTCATAATCACGTATTCTCGCAGACGATCTTTAATCGAGGTTTTAATCACATTGACCGCTGGCATTATCGCTGGATTATCACGTGCGGCATCGATATTTTCTTTATATACCTGCAAATCCGTATGGTTTTGCAAAATATAGCTGCTATTGGCGTTAGAGATTTGGCTGATTGACGACACGCCAAAGCCCAACAAATCGCAATCGCCCATGATGGTATAACCCTGAAAATTACGATGTAATTTGCCTTCGCGCTGGGCGATAGCAAGCTCATCGTCAGGTTTGGCAAAATGGTCGATACCGATATATTGATAACCGGCTTCGCTCAAGGTATTGATGGTATTACCGAGCATGGTAAGCTTGGCAGCTGGCGTCGGTAAATCTTCCTCTTTAATTTGGCGTTGCGATTTAAAGCGCTCAGGTAAATGAGCGTAATTGAATACCGATAAACGATCGGGTGACATCTCGATAACACGGCGTACGGTCTTGTCTAGAGTCGTTGGCGTTTGATGCGGTAAGCCGTAAATCAAATCGACGTTGGTAGAATGGAAGCCCAATCTACGCGCTTCAGCAAGCACATTTTCAATCAGTTCAGCAGAGTTGATACGGTTGACGGCGATTTGTACTTTTTCGTCTAAGTCTTGTACGCCTAGACTGACGCGGTTAAAACCAAGGTTACGCAGTACCGTTAGTGTCTCGTCGCCAAGCTCACGCGGATCGATTTCAATAGAGTAATCGCCTTGGTCTTCTGGCAAAAATTCAAACTGGGTCTGCAAAAACTCCCAAAGTTTTATCAACTCATTATCTTGTAAAAAGGTTGGCGTACCACCACCAAAATGCAGCTGCTTAACCAGGGGGTTTTTACGATCGGCTGGCGTTTTTAATAGGCTACGTTTGTGCTTGATTTCCGCCATTAAATATTCTAAATAATCTCCAGCATCGCTGTTCTTTTTGGTGATAATTTTATTACAAGCACAGTAATAGCAAAGGTGACGACAAAACGGAATATGGAAATACAGCGATAAGGGCGCATCGGCTTCGCGCTCTTGCAGAATCTTAGTCTCCAGCCCCTCAGGCATCGGTGAAAATTCTAACGCGGTCGGGTAGGAGGTATAACGCGGCCCAGATCGATTGTATTTATTGATAATCTCTTCATCGAATGCCGGCAGCTGCTTACTGGTAATGCTGCCACGAGTACTGGCATAGGGATTGGGCATCTCAACCACAGGACGTGCAGTAGTAGGCTGCTCGTCGGCATGAGCGAAAGATTTTTGGTCGCTATTGATTTCGGCTGGTTCTGACATGCGAGATTCCTCGGTTTAACTGTATAAATCGCCACTTAAGTAATAAGTAGTATAACAAATCAATAGTTATAGTGGCATGGACGGTAAGTTTTCGTATATACCCATAAAGTTGTATTGCTATCTGCAATAAAAAAAGACTTCAGGATTACCCTAAAGTCTTTTTTTATCATAATCAATAATTTAGCTAGAACTATTCTCTCAATTTGATCACTTCACCAACCGCTTGTTTGGATATTTCGCTCTTACTAAATGGCAGACGAATCCACTTTTTATCTGAATAACGGCGCGTCTGATCACGATGATAAGGGCGCGTTGTATCTCCTGCTTGTGAGTAGGCAAGCAGCGCTTCTACGACAGGACCTTTACTATCAAAGGTCACTGACTGCATATAGGTTGGGCCATTATTAATAATATAATTACCAGCCTCATTAACTCCTGCACCTCGGGCAACGTTAAAGATACCTTCGCTACCATAACCACCATGCATAGGAATGTGCTGGTTGTTCTTGCCAGCATCTAGCACATATTGCAGCTCACCTAAGCTTGCATCAAGTGCAATGCCTTTATTTTGGAAGTAGGCAATCGCATCGCCTAAAGCTTGGCGAGTCTGGGCAGTGATTTTTAGCTCGCGCGGTGTATTGATGGGGTCGGCTTCGTTAAAAGGGACTTTAAATGAATCATTTGTATATTCACTAAAACCCGCCTTGTTCCAAAACTCTCTAAACACATGCGCGCCTCGGCTGTCGATGTTGTTGCGACGGTCCCAATTATTCAAGATGCTACAGGCTTGTTTGGCTTCGATAGTTGCGCCACCTGTCAGAGGTAGCATAGGGTTGGCATTACAATCGGCTAAGACATCATCGAGAACTAATTCGGCGGCATAACTGCGGTTGCCATAGACGACTTGTTGTAGCTTATCTAAATCAAAATTATGGCCACCAAGTCCATCTTTATTGCTCAGTCTATCTAATACTTGGGTAAATGCCATTCTGGTACGTAAAGATAGCGGTGCCGCGTCTTCAGAAAGCGGTAACAAATCACGTCTTAATAATGGGGAGAATCCAGTTAATGGTTGTTCTGCATTACTGAGCCAATAACTATCGTTTGAATTTAGGACATAATCATCACGAATTAAAAACGGTAATTTTGAGCCGCCAAAGATACCCGCTTGAGGAGAATCGGCGTCCGTATCCCACTCACAGGCAGCCGTACTACCATTAAGTGCAGGTAAGTCTGCGGCAATCAAAAGAGGAAGAGCAGCTCCAGCGTCAGCACTACAAGCTACTAACTTTTCTCTAGTGACATTAGGTACCGTTGAGATATCGGCGTAAAGCGCTTTACCGTTACGGTCAGTAGCAATGGTATTGACAAACCCTAGGCCTAGAATTTTTTGCATTCTATCGACGAGATCTCCAACGCTAGTGGCCATATTCATACTGCGCCACTGATTGAGGGCTCTTGGGTTCTCAGAGGCAGCATCACGGATAGTATAAACAACGTTATTAGCATCACCCCATGCTGGTAAGCGAGGATCAAGCAGTTTTGCATTGAGTATTGGCCCATAATGTGAAACATAGATGTTCCGAGTTATTGTTTGATTGTTTGGCATCTTAACAATGACTGGAACCGTTTCAATATCACGTTGTTCAACCTTACCGTCGCTGTTGACATAATTGTATTTAAAAGGACTACCGTTGACTAGACTAAGCTGATAAAGGGTAAAGCGCTTAGCAGTCGATACCGTATGGCTCCAAGCCACGTCTTTATTAAAGCCGATGTTGATAAAAGGTTGACCTTGCTGAGCGGAACCCATCACATCAAGCTTACCTGGTATTGTTGTATGAAATTCATAAAAACGCTGAACGCCTTCCCATGGTTCATGTGGATTTCCATACATTACGCCACTATCAGTACCTGTTACCTTACTACCAAAGGCATAAGCATTACTACCGCCATCTAATACGTTGATAGTTGTCATATCGAATTTTTCATCCGACTCTGCTATAGGTTCAGGGCTACTCATTCTAGAGCTTCCCATGACGATACCTGACGCTGGAGGAGCTACTTGTGCGATTTGTTTGACGAAGTTAGAGAGTCCACCGCGTAAATTGGCTTTGCCATATAGAGCCAACATATCGTCAATATTGATTTCGCGAACCCATTCAGCGCCTGCACAGGCAGGGTCTTCAATATTTTTGACCCCTTTGTCATGCAAATAGCGATTGTAGCCAGCGGCATAGCCTTTGACCGCATCAATCACTTCAGGGTCTTGAGCCCCTAGAAAACCCGATCGTCGTTCAGGAGAGTTATACCAAGTGTAGAAAACATCGCTATTCTCATTACCCTCAGCACCCAGATAGCGCATACTCTCACCCTTAGCGATTACGATTTCACGTGCTAAGGAGCAGATATTGTCTTCGGCAAAAGCATACCCGACGCCATAACCCAGACCTTTATAATTTTTAGCAGTGATGTGCGGGATACCAAACTCAGTGCGCTGGATATCCGCCGCATAAGTACTATCACCAGTGCCGTCGTCTATATTGCCGTTAAAATTGTCGTTATCCGAACAGCCAAACAGTCCCAGAGAGACTGCCATCGTCAATAGCGTGAGTGTGCGTACACGCCGATTAAGCACATTAATGCTCATAAGCTTACCCATCCATGGTTAATTACGATTTTATAAAGCGCTAACGAAAATCACCGCCAAGCTTTATATGTCAATAAAATCCTTTTATTGCCATGCTTTTATCTGTCTTATTTTCTATTTTTTTGAATGAAATAATAAATAAGAAAAATTAAAAACATTTATCAATCATATAACACTTTTAAATATCTATGCTAGCGAATAAATCGCAGAATTTAGGCGCTGATATTTTGCTTAGTAGTAGTCAGAAATGAGTTTTATCTATTAAAAAATAGGCTAGAAATAATAAGGTTTAAACGGATTGATAAAAATAGAACACGACATTTGCGCGCTGATTGATAATGCTCTATTATCGATTAATCTTTATAGTAGGAAACGCTGATGTCGTTCGCCCAAGTCTATACGCGTTCAGTCGTCGGACTGCACGCGCCGCAGGTCATTATCGAGGTGCATTTATCACAAGGCTTGCCAGCGCTGACCATTGTCGGCTTGCCTGCCGCTGCTGTGCGCGAAAGTAAAGACAGGGTGCGCTCGGCGATTTTGAATTCGGGCTTTCAATTCCCTAATCGGCGTTTGACGATTAATCTAGCACCGGCAGACTTGCCAAAAGATGGTGCAAGATTGGATTTGCCAATTGCGATCGGGATTTTAGCTGCCAGTGGGCAGCTTGAGCCAGAAGCGCTATCAAGGTTTGAGTTTATCGGCGAGCTGGCGCTTAATGGTGAGCTTCGGCAGGTGAGCGGTAGCTTGGCAGTAGCACGAGCGATAAAAGCAGAAATGCTAGCAGCATGTAAAAATACTGAACAAGATTCGCCGCTACGTCAGTTAATCGTACCTTGTGACAATGGAGCAGAGGCAAGCCGCGTTGATGGGGTGACGATATTAGCTGCGCAAAACTTAAAAGCCGTTTGCAATCATTTGCAGTCGCTCGCAGATTCTAGCTTGATAGATGAGCGCTTAGAAGTTGTGCAAGCAACCGCCGTGCAGAGTAAAGTTGCTTACAAAGTAGATTTGGCAGATGTCAAAGGTCAGCATCATGCTAGGCGGGCGTTAGAGATTGCCGCCGCTGGTGGTCATTCGATACTGTTTATCGGGCCGCCGGGTTCGGGCAAGACGTTGATGGCATCACGGCTACCAACTATCTTGCCAGACTTGAGTGATGAAGATGCATTAGAGGTTGCTAGCACCTATTCAGTGGCAGATAGCGACTATGATTATGGTACGCGGCCATTTCGCCAAGTCCATCACACCATATCTGCAGTGGCGTTGGTTGGTGGTGGTTCTCGTCCCAAACCTGGCGAGATCACCCTTGCTAACAAGGGAGTTTTATTTTTAGACGAGTTACCAGAGTTCGACCGTACGGTTTTAGAAGTATTGCGTCAGCCGTTAGAGGCCAAGCAAATCACCATTAGTCGTGCCAACTCGCAGCTTACTTTCCCCGCAAACTTTCAACTGGTAGCAGCGATGAACCCGTGTCCGTGTGGCTATGATGGTGACGGCTCGGGACGATGCCGCTGCCGACCTGAGCAGATTAAGCGCTATCAGGATAAGCTATCAGGGCCATTACTTGATCGGATTGACTTGCATATTACCGTGCCAGCGCTACCGATCGCTGATTTACAAAATGCGCAGGCTGGCGAAACCTCTGAGCAAGTGCGAACGCGAGTCGCTGCCGCCCATCAGCAACAATTAGAACGGCAAAAAAAGGTTAATAATGAGCTGAGTCCCAGCGAGATTGATAAGTATATTCATTTAGGCGCGGGCGAGCAGCAATTATTACAGCTTGCTCAGCAGCGTCTAAATCTATCTGCTCGCGGTTATCATCGGGTATTACGTGTCGCGCGCACCATTGCTGATTTGGCAGATAGCGAAGGCATCACCAGCGCCCATGTCTCTGAGGCGCTAAGTTACCGAAGTAAGTGATTTAGCAATTAAAATTTATCAGTAATGGCACCTTCTGAGGCACTGCCAACGGTTTTAGCGTATTTGGCCAGTACACCGCGCTTTATATTTGGCTCTGGGGCTTTCCATACACTTAAACGCTTTTGAATATCTGCTTCGCTGATGTTTAAATTGATTTCATTATTATCGGCATCAATGGTGATGGTGTCGCCGTTTTCAATAATAGCAATCGGACCGCCAACCATGGCTTCAGGGGTGATGTGCCCGACGACAAAGCCATGGCTACCGCCAGAGAAGCGGCCATCAGTAATCAGCGCCACATCATTGCCCAATCCGCGACCCATAATGGCAGAAGTCGGCGACAGCATTTCACGCATACCAGGGCCGCCTTTAGGACCTTCGTAACGAATAACAACCACGTCACCCGCCACCACAGTGCCATCTAAAATAGCGCTCATGGAATCTTCTTCGGAGTTAAACACCCGTGCTGTGCCGGTAAACTGCGTACCTTCTTGACCACTGATTTTTGCCACCGCACCGGTTGGTGCAATGTTGCCGCGTAATATGCGTAAGTGGCTGTCAGCTTTAATGGGATTGTCGAACGGACGGATAATATCTTGGTCCTCAGGGTAATCTTTTACGTTAGCCAAGTTTTGAGCGACGGTGTTGCCATTAACGGTTAAGCAATCACCATGCAGTAACCCTTTTGCCAATAAACGTTTCATTAATGGCGCGATGCCACCAATTTCGATGAGCTCTGACATCAAGTAGCGACCTGATGGGCGTAAGTCGGCCAACACAGGAACGCGCTTTCCTATTTCAGTAAAGTCATCAATATTTAGCTCTACACCGATGGCATCGGCCATAGCGAGCAGATGCAGAACCGCGTTGGTTGAGCCGCCTAACACAATCACCATGGTAATAGCGTTTTCAAAGGCTTTGCGCGTCATAATGTCGCTGGGCTTGATATCGTTATCAAGGAGCCACTGGATTGCTTCACCGGCTTTTCGGCAATCTTCCCGTTTTTCAGGAGAAATGGCTTCTTGAGCCGAGCTGCCCGGTAAGCTCATGCCAAGCGCTTCAATGGCTGATGCCATGGTGTTGGCGGTATACATGCCACCGCAAGAGCCGGGGCCAGGGATAGCCGTTCTTTCAACTTCTAAGACTTCCTCTGCTGTCATATCACCGCGCGCATTGGCACCGACGGCTTCGAAGACAGAAACGATATCGGTGTGGTTTTTGCCCGGCTGGATGGTGCCGCCATAAATAAATAGCGAAGGACGGTTTAAGCGCGCCATGGCAATAAGGCAACCCGGCATGTTTTTATCGCAGCCACCGATAGCGATGATAGCATCGTGACCTTGGCAGCCCGATACGGTTTCAATAGAGTCGGCAATCACTTCACGCGATACCAGTGAGTATTTCATACCTTGGTAACCATTCGCGATACCGTCAGAGATGGTGATGGTGTTGAAAATAATGGGTTTGCCATGGGCAAAATAAACGCCTTTGGCCACTTCATCAGCCAAGCCGTTAATATGAATATTACAGGGCGTCACTTGGCTCCAAGTCGAGGCAATGCCCACTTGCGGTCGCTTAAAATCTTCATCGGTAAAACCGACAGCACGCAGCATAGAGCGTGCTGGGGCTTTTTGAATACCATCGACCAAAATAGAAGAGTGTTTTCTGTTGGTATTGTCTTTTTTAGTCATTCTTTGTCTCCAATAGCATACGGTTTATTGGCTTATTTAAGCCAAAGCGCTATTTAATCATACGCTAAACCGGTTATAAAAACCTAGTACTCCAAGACTTACACTGGATTATTCACCCATAACTCTCGACACTTTATTATACTTAACCCCAAACATACCTTTAATGCTCGTTTAGACAAATTGACGTTTTATAAAAGGATTCTTTTGTTAATGAAAGCCAAACCCCCTTTTGCTCATACTTATTGGTTTCCGCTTGCCGCGTTGTATTCCGCTTTAACGCTACCTTTATCAGTGGGTGGTCAGCTCGGCTAGTTTACGGTCCCTGTAGGCTTACAGTACGCTTGGGGTCACGGTCATGAAATGATTTTTGGATTTGCTTTGATTGTCATTGCAGGTTATCTGGCTGGCCCGCAACCAAAATCCTATATCTTTACTGTGATGGGGTTATGGCTGGTGGCCAGGTTGAGTTTTTGGTTTGCGCCGATTAGTATGATTACAGCGATAATTAATATCGCTTTTGTTGCGACGTTAGTATGGAAGCTTGCGCCTATTTTTTTGCGAACAGCTAAAAAATGGCGAAACAAATCGGCAGGCTTTGTGCTGGTAGGCTTAGGTATTTCTGCGCTTGGTTTTCATATGGTTATGCAAAGCGATCAGTCAGATGACTTGAGTCTGAAATTCTTATTAGAAGCGGTGTTGTTATTAAGCGTATTGATGTTTTATATGGGCGGTCGAATAATAGCGCCAGCGTTAGCAGGGCATTTTCAGAGTCAAAATCGGTTCTTAAAAGATCGTGTGCAGCCCAGGTTTGAAGGCAGTATTTTAATTCTGCTGTTTTCAGTATTGGTGTTAAATCTACTGACCTTTACTTGGATTAAGCCCGTGATGGCCGCTCTTTTACTGCTCAGTGCACTGCTTTGTGTGGTTCGAGTGCTGCGCTGGCGACCGTGGTGGAGCTATGGGCGTGCTGATTTATTGGCCATGCTATTAGGATACAGCTGGATTATCGTAGGCTGGGTATGCATTGCTTTAAGTCTGTTAACAGCCAATTTTCCGATTACCCAAGCTTTGCATGCCATTACTATAGGCGCGCTTGGAACGCTCACCTTCACAGTGATGTCGCGAACTCGATCACACCGAGTATTGCGTGACACGAACGCCAAGCCTTTTGTCTTTGTCTTAGCGTTATTGATAACCGCTGCGGCATTATTGAGGCTTAATCCTACTTGGCTAGGGTATTCTCAAAGTATTTTTTTAGCGGCCTGCTGCTGGAGCTTTGCTTTTATCGGATTGTTTATTTGGTTAATGTGGCTCAACAAAATAGAGAAAAAAGTGAAATGGCAACGACAATTAATGCAGGATAAGTAGGCGCTTAAGGCGTTAATTATAATATTAGCTCGCTTAACACTGTCAATGGCAATGGTTACTGCGTTACTTTGAGCACTATATCAAATCCCTATCAAAAACGTTACACGCCCAATAATTCTAATAGGCCAGCAAACTCATCAAACGCAAAGTTTGGCTTACTATCACGAATATCGACACCATAGTTATAACCATATGAGAGCCCAATGGTATCCACGCCCGCATTTTTCCCCGCTAAAATATCATTAATCGAATCACCAATCATAAAAGCGTCAATAGGCGCAAACCCAAGCGCCCCACAAACGTGTAATAACGGCGCGGGATCAGGTTTTTTAGTCGGTAAGCTATCGCCGCCAATCACTTCGCTAAATAGCGGCGTCCAGCCCATATGATCTAGTATTTTAGGAACAAAGCGAATTGGCTTATTGGTCACCAGTGCCAAGGTATAGCCCGCGTTTTTAAGCTGATGCAAGCCGTCGCTCACATCAGGATAAGCCGTGGTTTTTTGACAATCAAGGGCGCCATAAGCGGCAAAAAAGATACGAAGCGCTTCCTCTACCGCATCGTTGTCTAAGCTGTCATCAACAATCACCTGACCTAATAGCGCTCGCTCAACCAATACACGCGCGCCATTACCAATCCAACCTTTAATGGTATCAAGAGCGAAAGGAGATCGACCTAGTTGCTCAAGCATTAGATTGGTGGCATCCGCCAAATCAGGAACGCTATCGATCAGCGTACCATCAAAATCAAAGATGAGAAGCGGTTTTTGTTGTGAAGTAAGTTGCGGTGTAATGGGCGCTGGGGCAAGGTTATTGGACATCATAAAAGCTCTTATTATTAATTTAGGATAAAGCGTAGCACAATCAAGCGCCTGAGGTCATTGTGATTCATGGTTGTCATTTTTATAACCGGTTATTTGAAGTCTTTATAGCGTGCGCGATGTTCGGATTTCATTCTAAGATAGTCTGCGTTTTCGCGGCATTTATCCCAAGTTTGCTTAAAAATACGCGCTGACTCTGCTTTGATAGGGTCTTCAACCTGCCGTGGTAGATCTTCACGGCCATGGGCGCCGCTTTGACCCTTTTTATCGTCAGGGACGGGTCCTTTGTATTTCTTGCCACCTTTGTGGTTGGCGTAGCGGCGGGCGCGGGTATAGCCCATTTGAATAAATTTGCGCGCCATATCGGCACCAACAAAGTCATCGGCAGCCAGATAATCTAAAAACATCTGATAAATGGTTTCGCTGCTTTCCTTTGCCATATCAGGGGTTGCAAAGCGCCAATGCGGCAATATTTCCGACTTATAAGGTTCGACCAATAGCACGCCTTGCTCACCGCGACCGACGCGATATAGCTCAGGGTGCGCGCGCAAGTCTAGGTTTTTATAATCCAAATCATAATCAAACTCTCTCATAGTTTTACCCTTTTACTTTGCATTAATCGTTTTAGTATAGAGAGAGTTTATCCTTTAAAAACAGCCTAAAAGTGTTATGAATTAGTGCGACTAACAGTTGTAGTAAATAGCTATCCTTATAATTTTTATTAAATTTTAACCATAAAAAAAGCCCCAAACAGTAATGTCTAGGGCTTTTTGGAATGCTTAAACGAATGGTGGCTCGAGGCAGGTTCGAACTGCCGACACACGGATTTTCAATCCGTTGCTCTACCGACTGAGCTATCGAGCCGTCTTCGTTGAGGCGCTATTAAACTAAATATAGGCGTTACTGTCAAGTGATTTTTGCATAATAAGTGAGAAAAGCCTATAAATAATCGAATATCAGCCAAAACTAAGCTTTTAACCTCGTATTTAATCCTTAGCGCGTAGGAGCTCATACTCGCTCATAATACGGTGAATATCGGCATCGACTGGCACGAACTCGCGCACGCCTTTTTTCACTTCGGCATCATAGACCAGTTTGATAAATTTCGCATCGATAGCGCGCCCACGATTTTGGCTATGAACAGTAAGATATTGCAAGCGCTTGGCATCGGTTTGCCCATCATCAAAGCAAGCAACCGCGGCGATAGGCTTATCATTAAACATGCCGACATACAAAGTCTGACCACGCTTAAAACCTTGCTCAACGAGGTTTAATACCTCTGCGCCACTTGGCTGATTGTCATCGCTGTCATATAAGGCATGCAGACGCTCTGATAACTCGTTCTCGCGGGCAGGGTTTTTAATTAGGGGCGCATCTAAGCTATTGATGGCGATCGCTTCTAAAGGCATAATCGGTTCCTATAAGTGTTTACCGCGTCGTAACATCGGGTGTAGCGTTGAAGGGTTAGCGCGGGTGATGATTGATAATACTGAACGCACTATTTTAGCAGAATAGGGCGATTTTGTGCGTGGATTACTGCTTGGTCGTGGCAGTAAATGCTAGGGTTTGCTATGATGAGGATAGACAAGGGTTTATACGCCAAAAACCTAATATTTATACCTTTCTGAATAAGTTTTTTAAGCAAATGTTGAACGTATTTTTAGCTTAATCTTCTATATTTTTATTCATTGTTTTAAACGCTAGTAAGAATGCTTTGGGCGCTTTTTCGCCCTATTTTATTGACCGCTTTTCATTTATAGAGAGTAGCCATGACAGCCAATTCTACCGAACAAAATCAAAATTCTGCTCAAAATCTTTTCGGTCATGCCGCACGTACGGCGTCCGTTACGCGTAATACTGCTGAAACGCAAGTCACTTGTACGGTAAACCTTGATGGTACCGGTCAAGGCACTGTCGATACTGGCGTGCCGTTTCTAGACCATATGATTGACCAAATTAAGCGTCATGGTTTGTTTGACTTAGATATCAAATGTACCGGCGACACCTTTATCGATGATCACCACAGTGTTGAAGATACTGGCATCACGCTTGGACAAGCATTCAATAAAGCATTGGGTGATAAAAAAGGCATCCGTCGTTACGGGCATTTTTATGCGCCACTCGATGAGTCACTAACGCGCGCGGTGGTTGATTTGTCAGGCCGTCCAGGACTTCATATGGACATTCCGTTTACTCGCTCGCACGTTGGTAACTTCGATGTCGATTTGTTTAGCGAATTTTTCTACGGCTTCGTCAATCATTCATGGATGACGGTGCACTTGGACAACCTCAAAGGTAAAAACAGCCATCACCAAATCGAGTCAACCTTTAAAGCGTTTGCTCGTGCGCTACGTATGGCTTGCGAATATGATGAGCGTGCGCTGAATACCTTGCCATCGACCAAAGAGGCTTTTTAGATGAGTCGAACCACAAAGATTGCATTATTAGATTATGGCATGGGTAATTTGCACTCGGCCAGCAAGGCGTTAGCAGCGGTCGGGGCAGAGGTTTCTATTACCAATGACCCAAAAGTGGTCGCGGCGGCTGATAAGATTTTCTTCCCCGGTGTCGGTGCGATGCGCGATTGTATCGCTGGCATGCATGAGGCAGGGATTGATGAGGTCATACGTCAAGCAGTATTCAATAAGCCTGTTATGGCCATCTGTGTGGGCATGCAGGCGTTGTTTGAGCAGTCCGCTGAGAATGGTGGTACAACATGCTTGGGCATCCTAGATGGCAGCGTAGAAGCGTTTGACCCTACTTGGAAAGATGAGCAGGGGGTTACCATTAAGGTGCCGCACATGGGCTGGAATACCATCAGCGGCATGGATTTTGCTCATCCGCTGTGGAATGGCATCGAAGACAATGCGCATTTTTACTTTGTACATAGCTATTACTGCGCGCCTAGCGACGATGCACAAGTGGCGGCCGTTTGTGATTACGGTCAGCCGTTTTGTGCCAGTATTCTGCAAGACAATTTATTTGCGACCCAGTTCCATCCAGAAAAAAGCCACACCGCGGGTCTACAGCTATTAAAAAATTTTGTCGATTGGGATATTTAACAACTATACTTTAAATATTTCTTCAATAAGAAGGTAGATTAGCAAATGCTTAATCTACCTTTTTTATTCTCAATGTATAATTGGCTGTTTTTCATTTATACTCAGTTACTTTTTACCTCTTTTACGCGGAATAAAATCGTGGATTTTTATCTCTTTAAAAACGGTGTCGTCGATGCTACTGGCTTAGACAAAGACGCCTTACATATTTATGTGGGCATTGGCGTCTACCTATTAAGTTTACTTTTGCTGCGTCCAATTTTTAAAAAATACAGCGCCAGAGCTTTTGCCGCTTTGATTTTGGTGACTGCCATTGCTCTACTGGGTGAGTATTTGGACAATCGCCAGACGCTTACCGAACTTGGTGTGGTAGGGTTAAAAGCGGCAGAAATCAAAGCCAGTATCCATGATATCGTGAATACCTGTCTGCTGTCTTACATAATCTACGGCTTGACCGTATGGACAAAGACGTTTCAATCAATCAATACAGTCAAACCTATGATTAAACGGCAGAAAAAAATGGACTATCGCTAAGTCCGTTTTTTATTGTTTATAAGCTCATTGCTTTGCGCTTTTTACTCTGTTACTTTTTTAAAGCGCCAAATTTAAGCAACTCACCATTTACAAAGCTTACGAAAGTCAAAAAACTCTGGTCTATTTAATGTGTTATGAGTTTGCTACCTTACAATCAGAAAGGTAGCGACAGGCAATTATTCTATCTTTTCTAATTATCAATCTAATATAAGCAATAATAAAATAGGAAAAGTTATGAATATCTCAGACCTTAATATCAGTGAAATAGTAGACAAAGCCAAAGACACCTTAGGTTTAGAGCCGCAAGAAGCCGAAGATGGTGCTTATACCCCTTCTAAAGCTTCGCTTAAATTGGCAGCGCCTAACAAAACCAACTACGATCATAGCGAGTACGAAGCGCCATATCGGGGCAACAAAAAAATCCTGATGGTCTGCACCGAGCGGCAGTACATGACCATGGCAAATGATAAGAAGTTTAAGACTGGCAATCATCCGGTTGAGATGATGGTGCCGCTTTTGCATTTTAAAAAAGCAGGGTTTACGGTAGATGTTTTTACCCCAACCGGGGAGGCTGTAAAAGTCGAGCAGTGGGCAATGCCAGAGGACGATGACGACGTCAAAAAAATCTACGCTGAATATGAATCTAAGCTTAACAGTCCAAAAAGTATCGCCGATTTTGTCAAAAATGATATGGAAAATAGCGAGGATTACGCAGCAATCTTTATCCCCGGTGGGCATGGGGCAATGCTGGGCTTGCCTGAAGATTATAACCTTGGCGAGTTGCTACGTTGGGGTTATGACAAGGATTTATTTACCTTAGTGATTTGTCATGGTCCGGCGGCTTTATTGGCAGCCAATTTAGCAAGTCCTGATCGCTCTGATAAGCCTGATAGCGCTGACAATACTAATAGCGCCGATAAAGATGATAACGCCAATCGCGACTTTATCTTTAAAGGTTATGAGATGGTAGCGTTCCCAACTGCTATGGACAAGCAAATGCCAAAAATTGGTTATTTGCCCGGTACGATGCCGTGGTATTTTGGCGAAAAATTAGAAGATTTGGGCGTTACGATTACCAATAAACTGGCGACAGGACATACCTATCAAGACAGAAAGCTAATCTCAGGCGATGGACCCTTGGCGGCCAATGATTTTGGTAAAATGAGTGCTGAAGCTTTGTTAAAAGCACTGCGCTAAACCGTTTGGATTCGGTCATAGCATAAAAAAACGGGTGGTGTTCTAAAAAGTATGCTGGCATCAGAC